>JAIDFD010000233.1 GCA_029054485.1 Clostridia bacterium
AGTCCTTTCAAACTGATTTTATCATCGTACGTTGCGCGGACAAAGCTCGTCTTGCTTTCATCGAGGCGGGTCAGTCCATCGAAACGCACGCCCTCTTCGCCTGCGTTTTCATCGGGCTTAGACGGCTTTTTTGAGCCGCTGTCCGCAGGGATTGCGCCCTCGCTTTTAAGGTGCAGAACTTCGGGCGGTTTGTTGTCGCTTACGATTATGTAAATTACGATTGCCGCTACGATAATCAACAGGATTATCGCGTAAACGAGTATCGCGTAGCCGGACGTAAGCGCTGTCCATACTTTACTTGCCAGCATTACCGCCTCCCCGCCGGCGACATGCCGGAATATATTAAAATCTTTTTGGTTTCGGCAATATGCTCTTCGCCGAAGATGTTTTCAACTGCCGACAAAACGCTTCCGTCGGTCGCGCCGAGTTTTCCGCGCAAAAGGGCGCACGCGGTAATCATAAGCTTAGCCGCTACAACGTTGTCCAGCGCTTCAAGCTCTTCGCCGCCGCCCGCAAGATATGCGGAAACAAATTTTTCAATCGCCTGCCACTCCTTATTGCCTATCGAATAGGGCGTGTACGAGCGGATAAATTTTTCAAGCTTGTCAACCTTTTTCCAGCACTTGTCCTCGTCCAAAGAATACACGCTCTTAGCCGCGTCCGCAATCTTTTTAAGCTGGTAGAAACTTAACGTGTTCATTTCTGTCTTGATTTCTTTCACAGCCGAGGGAGCAATCTCCGCTTCGATTACGCACGCGGTTTCCGCCGTGAAGACGTCCGCGTCTTTGAGATATGAGTTATCCGAAAGGGTGAACACAAACCAGATATTTTGCGAAAGTTTAATTCTTTCACCGTTGCCGAAAGACAGGGTGCAACCGCTTTCGGGATTTTTAATGTATTTTGCAAAGGGGGTTATGAAGTTGCCTAAATCCGCAATCTCCACGCCGTCTGCGCAGACGGGGCGGACGAAATGCACCTCGTCCTCCGCCGTGTTCAAAGAAAACGAAATATTGCCATCGCCGAGGGAGAGAAACTCTTCCGCACTGCCGCAAGTCAGATATTTTTCGACTGCGGGCGTAGCCGCGAAAAATTCGCAGAGTAAATTTAAAAGCTTGCCGCCGAGCGCGTTCGCGCACTTTATGAGAACAAGTCTCGTTGCGGCGAAAGCGGACAGTATTTTGCGCGCCGTATTTGCGGATATGCTCAGCCCGCGCTCCGCGCAGAACGTGCAGAGGTTTGCCGCCGCAGAAGTAAATGTGAGGGTATCGTCTAGATACTTTAAAATTTCCTGACCGTCGTCTGAAAGTTCGCCAACTTCGGCGACCTCTTCTTCCTCATCTCCGAACTCCTGCTCGAACAGGCTGTCCAGCGAGTCCGACCCCTCTACTTTGACAGGTTCGGGTCTGCTTGCGCTGACTTGCGCGGGGTGCGCCTTTGCCTTAATTCTCAGGACTAATGCAATGATAAGCATAGCAACCGCCGCAATAAAAACGGTTATGATTATCGACAATACCGCGGGCGCGCCGCCGTCGGCACCGAACGACATTACGTTTGCCAGATTGAGTATCGCAAACACCGTTGCGCCAAGCACAGCCAAAAGCATAAGCACAAGTCCCGCGAGTCTGATTTTTTTGCCGTCCGGCGAAACCTTTTGCAGGGGCGAAAGGGTGTAACCCCCTTCCACCACGTTTGAAAGGGTGGGGACGTAGTCAGAGTACTTCGCGTTATCGGGCTTTAACGCCGTGCCCGAAACATACATTTTGCCCGTAAGCTTTATGTCGTTTACCGAAGAGCCCACATATATATCATAGCTTCCGCCCTCGGTCGCGTTTTTACCCGTTTCGGGGCAGTACACCGCAAGCCGCTCCGACGTTACGCGGAAGCGCAGACTTTTGGATTCGCCTGCGCGCAGGCTTACTTTTATGTAACTTTTCAACTCCCTTACGGGGCGGATAATCTTGGAGTCGGACTTGCCCGCATAAAGCTGGACAACTTCGCATCCGTCGCAGTTGCCCGTGTTTTTGACGGTGACCAAAACCTGCTCGCCCTGAACGGAGAGATCCGAATATACAAACGGTGCAAAACCCAGTCCGTGACCGAAGGGATATTTTACGGGTATGCCCGCCGTTGAATTGTATCTGTAACCGATAAGCGTGCCTACCCTGATTTTTCCGCCGTCCTTGTCCCTTCTGATTTTTTCAAAGTATTCATCGGTATCGGCGTAAAGGGTGTTGGCAAGCTTGCCCGAGGGGGATTTTCCGCAGAGGATATTTATTAACGCTTCGCCGCCGCGCATACAGGATAAGGGGGCGCACATCAGCGCCGAAACTCCGCCGTCGAAAGATACGTCTATACTCTTTGCCGTGGTGATAACCGCAATTATTTTCGCGCCCGTAACTTTGAGTGCGCTGATAAGCGCGAGCCTGTTTGCGGGAAGCTTCAACCTGCGCTCCGAAGCGAGCTTCTCTTCTTTCTGACGGTCTAAGCCTAAAAACAAAAGCACTGTATCGCACCTTTTTGCAAGGCTTACCGCCTCGGATAAAAGCTCGTCGTTTCTGTCGTCCGTCATGGTATAGCCCTGCGCCGCGCCGATGACCGTAAATGGCGGCTTATTTGCAAGCACCTGCAAAAAATTCTGCCGCGAAGCTCCGTTGGGGATAAACGCGGGCTGACCTATAACGCCCACTTTCTCACTGCCGCTAAGAGGCAGTACACCGTTGTTTTTTAAGAGAACGCAACTCTCTTCCGCCGCCTGCAACGACAGCGCCGAAAAGTCAACCGTACTGTCCGCGTTTTCCGCAGGGGTGTTGCACATGAGCGCAAAGTCTATGATTTTATCTACAGTTTCATCGACCGTCAGAGGGCTCAACGCGCTTCCCGCGCGGCAAGCCGCTTCCAGCTCTTCGCGCGAAGCTTCGCCACGCTCCGCCGCGCTTTTGAGTTCGCCGTAGTTTGAAACCGCGGTTTTAAGCGCGACCGAATCGCTTGAGTAGCTGAAAAGATTTCCCGCGGCAACGCTTTCAGCCGCCAGTTCACCGTCGGTCTGCGAGCAGATTACATATCCGCTATCGCCCGCCGCCGTGCGCAAAAGGTTTGATATAACTTCGCAGTTAATCTTTTCATACTTGCCCGAAAGCTTTGTGAACGAGGTCATAAACACGTTGCCCTCCCCTCCCGCAAAGAGATTTAGCGGGCTGAAAAGGTATTCGTAAACGGTACGCGCGTTGGGAAAAACGTCTAAATAATCAACGTCGCAGTCCGTGAGCGCAAAGCCCGTTATACAGGGAACCACTCCGGCGCTTCTGACCGATTTGACAATGCTGAAAATAACCGCGCCCGTATAAAAAGGGTCCTCCGAAAGTCCCGAAGTGTAGGGGTTGGGTCTGGTCTTGCCCTCGGGCGTGAACAAGAGGTTTACGCCGTGCACCTTTGCGCGCATGGACAAATCGGCGGTCACCGAAGCGATTAGCTCGTTATTAAAGCTGTTTGCAAGAAAAGAAAAGCTTGGATAAATTTCGCCGCACGCCGAATTTACCGCTTCAAGTGAAGCCGGTACAACGCGCGGTATTCCGCCGTTCGTTTCCGCCGACCCAAGACAGTTGCCGTCCGCAATCATTGCAAGCTTTTTGTCCTGAGGTATAGATTGTATTATTTCACGGTTTTTAATCATAAAAAACTCCTGCCGTTATGCAAAAATCAGAATATAGGATATTAACGCGGTGCCGCCCGAAAGGTATGAGTACGGACTGCGGTAAAAGCTGAACGTCAGCGTCTGACCCTTAAAAAGCTCGACGCTGAACTCGCGTATGTAAGAAGAACTGACCCACGCGACCGTTTCTCCGCCCGCCGTCACGGTAAAATCATCGTAGTACAAACCGCCCGAAC
>JAIDFD010000234.1 GCA_029054485.1 Clostridia bacterium
GCGACTGCGCGTAAAAGCGCGCCTGCTCCGCAATTTTGGCAATTTCGCCGCGCACGTCCGGGATTACGGTAATTTCCCTGAAAGGCAACAACGCCTTTTCAACGGTGATAACCGTTGCTTTACCGCAGTCTACGCGGTATTGTGTCAGCGGCGGAATTACGGCAAAGCCGTCGGTCGGCACCGAAAAAGTTTTGTCCGCGGCAGTAATTTGCGCGTAAGTTTGGGGTACGGCAATTTCAAAGCTCTTGCTTACGCGCTCTTTGCCGCCGTCCGCGCTCACTACCGAAGTTATGTTGTTCATATCCGTATTGTACTATAATATATCCGAAAAATCAAGCATACTGCGCAATACAGTGGTGGGGCATAAATAAAAAACAGCGTTTTTTAAACGCTGTTTTTTATTTGGTTGTGGTGACATACAGGGCATTTTTTTATTTATGTTATACACAGAATTCTGATATTGTCAAGTATTTGGTAATAATATAAAATATTTATATGATTTCATACGAGCCTTTTTGGAAAACACTTAAAGAAAAGAAAGTGTCTACCTATAAACTGATTAATGAATATGATATAAGCGGTGGCACTCTAAACCAAATGAAAAATGGCAAAGGGATAACAACATCAAAAATAGACGACTTTTGCAAAATTTTAAATTGCAGGGTTGAGGATATAATAGAATACGTTGAAGATTAATAGCCGCCCGCGCTCTGCGCGGGCGGCTAAATTATTTGCCTTATAATAAGGTAAAAAAATAGCGGGGCAGCTTTGCTTACAAAGCTGTCCCCGACTTACAGTTATTTATTATTTATTTCTCTACCCACTAACTCGTCAAGCGAAATACCGTAGTAATCTGCAAGTTTTACACATTGTTGAATATTTGCAATGCCTTTATCGCTTTCAATCCAACTGATTGTGTTTTGGGGTAAACCCGTTGCCTCTGCTAATTGAGTTTGGGTAAGATTGTGGTCTAATCTTATTTTTCTGATTTCATTTCCGAACATAGCGCACCTGTGAAAAAAGAATATCAAAACTTTGATAATTTTGCTTGACTTAGCAAAATCTTGATATTATAATAATATCGAGAAATTGATACCGTGCATCGTATGTGTGGCCAAACTAAAAGGGCGGGGCGGCTTTGTTTACAAAGCCGCCCCGTTCGTTAAAAATAGCCGCCCGCGCTCTTCGCGGGCGGCTGAATAATTTACCGTCAAGATTATTTCTTACAACAATTATCAAGACTGGGTTTTTCGTATACAAAACAGTCAAGCTCATCGTTGTAAGTTTCCGTCTTGTTATATCCGCAGGCGGTGAAGAAGGGGACCGCCTCTTCATAGGGCAGGCAGTACGATTTTTGCGCGCCTTTCTCTTTGAGTTTAAACTCCGCGGTACACAGCAAAAGTTTGCCAAGCCCCTTGCGGCGGTAATCGGGCGCAACATAAATTTCGCGCACATCGCCGAAGCCCTCTTTCAGATTCCATTCGTTTTCAATTCCGTCTATCTGATAGATAACAAAGCCCGCGGGCGCGCCTTCGTCCTCGATTATCTCGATAGAGATAAGCCCCGCCAGATAGTCGGGCAAAACGTACTCGTCCAAAAGGTGGCGGCAGTCATCGCCGCAACCGAGTTCTTCGTAGTAGTCTTTAAACAGTTTTGAAAACTCTTCGTTGAGTTTATCGTTTAATGAAATTACATGCAACATAATTTTACCTATTAAAAAAGCGAGGGTTGACCTCGCTTTTAAATTTTTATTCTGCGACGGGATAAACGCAAACCTGCTTTCCGTCTTTGCCCACTCTTTCAAACCTTACGGTGCCGTCTACCAGCGCGAACAAGGTGTCGTCCTTGCCCATACCAACGCCGTTACCGGCCTTGAACTTCGAGCCGCGCTGTCTTACGAGAATATTTCCCGCAAGCACGAACTGTCCGTCCGAACGCTTTACGCCAAGTCTTTTAGCTTCGCTGTCTCTGCCGTTGTGGGAAGAGCCGGTTCCTTTTTTATGGGCGAATAAACTGATAAAAAACATTTTTATTCCTCCTGAAAATTACTCTGCCTTTGCGGCTTTCTTTGTAGCTGTAGATGTAGCAGCTTTTTTGGGTGCGGCATTTGTTGCCGCGGGTTTTTTAGCTGTGCTTTCGGTCTTGGGTGCAGCGGTTTTAGTCTGAGCGGCTTCGCCGATAGCAGTTACTTTAACCTGCGTATAGGGCTGTCTGTGACCCTGCTTTTTTCTTTCGTTTTTCTTGGCTTTGTACTTGAAGACGATAATCTTCTTTTCCTTGCCCTGAGAAACTACTTCGCAGGTAACGACCGTCTTTGCAACCTCTTTGCCGACTTTAATTCCCTTTTCATCGGCGGTTAAGACGACGGGGAATGTGACAGTCTCGCCGATGTTGGCGTTCAGCTTTTCAACCTTTACAAGATCGCCTTCGGCAACCTTATACTGCTTGCTTCCGTTTTCGAAAATAGCGTACATGATGATACCTCCTCTAACCAGTCTCGCCGGATACAATTTGCCAAGTGGCTTAGGCAGCGCAAGGGCGCGTTTAAAAAAGCCCGTTCCGAGCGGCTCGGTATTAAATTTAACACAACGGCAAGATAAAGTCAAGTATTTTTACGCCCTGTATAATTTTTGTGAATGGGGGAAAAATAAATTCAAGGAGAATACTTATGGATATTAAATCAGACAGCGAAATTGTAGCGGAAATTTACCGCAACGCACAGCTTGCGCTTACCTCAATTTCGGATATTATGCCCGAAGTCGAGGACGGCGGAATACGCGAAGAGATTATGCGCGAGCATGAAGAATATGAAAGAATTTGCAGCGAAGCGGCACAGCTTGCTTTGAAATACGACTTGGATTTGAAGGAGCCCAACGTAATTAAAAAGGCAATGATGTGGAGCGCGATTAAAATGGGAACGGCGGCGGACAACTCGTCGCAGAACATTGCGCAGATGATGATAAGGGGCACGGTGAACGGCATAACCTCTTTAAAGACCTCGTTGACGGACGGCGAAAAGAAGATGGACCCCGAAGTTAAAAAGCTGTTGACCGAGCTTATCAGAATAGAAGAGGGCTTTGAAAAGAAGCTTAAAAATTTCCTCTGATTTATTCGGATTTTGTGAAAAGAATATAGCCGCC
>JAIDFD010000235.1 GCA_029054485.1 Clostridia bacterium
GACTTATTTATATAATAACACAGATTTACGATTTTTCAAAACTTAAACGGGGGAATTTTTGTAAAATTTTAATTTTTATTTGCCCGTGTTTGAATTTTTACTTACGGTATGGTAAACTGTATATATGAACGCGTGCAACTACGACAAAATTATGTGCGGCGAAATTGAAAAGTATATGGGCGCAAAGCTGCTTTTGCACTGCTGTTGCGCACCCTGCTCTTCCGCCTGTCTTGAAAGGCTGAAAGACTGCTTCGATATAACCGTGCTGTTTTATAACCCCAATATCGAGGACGGTGAATACCTGCGGCGAAAAGACGAGCTTAAACGGCTTTTAACCGAAACGGGCTGGGCGAAGTTTTTGGACTGCGACTTTGAAAGCGAAAAGTTTTACACCGCCGTAAAGGGTCTTGAAAGCGAAAAAGAGGGCGGCGCGCGTTGTGCAAAGTGCTTTAAACTCCGGCTTGAAAAGACGGCTGAAATTGCAAAAAGCAACGGCTTTAAACTGTTTACAACCACCCTTACGATAAGCCCCTTAAAGGACGCAAAGCTTATTAACGCGATTGGCGAGAGTCTGCAAAATAAAAACCTTGTATGGCTGCACTCCGATTTCAAAAAGCGGGGCGGGTATTTAAGAAGTTGCGAACTCTCAAAAGAGTATAACCTTTACAGACAGAATTACTGCGGTTGCGTATACTCTAAATCACTTGAAAATAAATAAAAAACGTGGTAAAATAATTATATGGATATAAACCGTTATACACCCTCTTACGGGGTAAACAAAAAACATATGCTAAGGCTCGCCGATTTTTCAACCGAAGAGCTGTTTGAATTTCTTTACGCGACCAAGGCGATGAAAGCCAAATCCGCCGCGCACGAATCCACCGAAATTTTAAAGGGCGTAAGCGTTGCCCTGCTCTTCGGCGATACTTCAATCCGCACGCGCGCCGCGTTGGAAATCGGCATACGTCAGCTTGGCGGCTATTGCGTTAACTTGCCTTATAGCGAAAGCGATATGCTCGCGGGCGAAAATATTAAAGATATAGTAAGCGTAATTTCGCGCTACGGCGCGGGCGCGCTTGTAACCCGCGGAATTAACCACAACGAGCTTAACGAGTTTTGCAAGGTTTCGGACGGAGTTTCAATTATCAACTCCACCAACCGCGAATACGTCCCCGCGCAGGCGCTTTGCGATATTTTCACTATCTGGGAAAAGAAAGGCAAGCTCGAGGGGCTGAAACTCGCCTACGTCGGCAAAGGCGGACACAACGCCGCGTCCCTCATTATGGGCGGCATAAAGTGCGGAATGGAAGTTTCGCTTGCCTCGCCCGAAAAATTTGCGATTAATCCCGAACATCTGAAAAATGCCGAGCAGTACGGCAAAATTTTCGTAACCGACAACCCCGCCGAGGCTGTGCGCGGCGCCGACATTGTATACACCGACAACTACGGCTATCACGACACGCTGTCGGAAGCGGATAAAGAAATTTTAAAACCTTATCAGGTCAACAATACCCTTATGGGCTTTGCACAACACAACGCGCTGTTTATGCACTCCCTCCCCGCCACCCGCGGACTGGAAGTCACCGCGGACGTTATCGACGGAAAGCAGAGCGCGGTACTGGACCAAGGCGAAAACAAGTTGCACACAATAAAAGCCGTACTTGCACTTCTTATAAAATAAAAAGATTTTTCGGGCAACTTGAAAGTTGCCCGAAAATGTTTTACGAGGTGAAAAATGAAAAGAAAACTTTTTGTTATTCTCTTGACAATTACAGCCGCGGTTGCCTGCGCCTTGGCTCTTGCCGCCTGCAATACTGACGGCGACAAAAACGCGCACGTCCATAATTACACGAAAGAAGTTTTTGCACCCACCTGCACCGAGCGGGGTTACACGGTTTACTCCTGCGACTGCGGCGACAGTTACACAGACGACTACGTTGACGAGCTTGGGCATAAGTTTGAAAATTACGTTCACGATGGGGACGCCACCTGCACCAAAGACGCAACCGAAACGGCGGTCTGCTCGCGCGAGGGCTGTGAAGAAACCGACACGGTTACAGTCGAAAACTCACACCTCGGACACGATTTTGCGGAGTACGTTCCGAACAACGATGCCACCTGTACCGAGGACGGCACGGAAACTGCAAAGTGTACGCGATGCGATGCGGAAGACACCCGCGTGGAAGAGAATTCCAGACTCAAACATAATTTCGTAAACTACATATGCACCGAATGCGGCGCGGAAGATCCGAACTCGCCCTTTACCCTCGGCTTGAAATACACGCTGAACGAGGACGGCGGTTACACCGTATACAAAGGCTCGGCAACCGATAGCAATATAATTATTCCGTCAATATACAACGGCGTAAACGTAACCGCTATCGGCGAGTCAGCTTTTATAAATCGCAAAAATCTTGAAAGTATTTCTATTCCGAACACCGTTACTTCTATCGAAATCTGCGCGTTTATAGGTTGTACAAACCTTAAAAGCTTAACATTACCCAAAAATTTGACTTTTATCGGCGACAGCGCGTTTATCGGTTGCAACAGCCTAAAAAGCATAACTTTACCCGAAAGCGTCACTTTTATCGGCGACATCGCGTTTGGCAGTTGCACCGAGCTTGAAAGCATAACCGTTGCAAGCCAAAACTCCGTTTACCACAGCGACGGCAACTGCCTGATTGAAACGGCGGGCAAAACCCTTATATCAGGCTGTAAAAACAGCGTTATTCCCTCTGACGGCAGTGTAACCGCTATCGGCGATTATGCGTTCTTCAGTTGCAGCGGTCTTACGAATATTACTTTCCCGAGCGGATTGACCTCTATCGGTAATTCCGCGTTCTACGGTTGTTATAAATTTACGAGGATAGAAATTCCCGCAAGCGTTACGTCTATCGGCGATAATGCGTTCCGCGGTTGCGACGATCTTGAAAGTATAACCGTTACAAGCGGAAATTCCGTTTACCACAGCGACGGCAACTGCCTGATTGAAACGGCGGGCAAAACTCTTATCCAAGGTTGTAAAAACAGCGTTATTCCCTCTGACGGCAGTGTAACCGCTATCGGCGAATACTCATTCTACGGCTACACCGGACTCACGAGCATAAATATCCCCGCAAGCGTTATCTCTATCGGCGATTATGCGTTCTCCGGTTGCAATAGCCTTACAAATATTACTATACCCGACAGCATAACCTCTATCGGCGATTATGCGTTCTCCGGTTGCAATAGTCTTACAAATGTTACTTTCCCGAACGGTTTGACCTCTATCGGCAATTCCGCGTTCTACGGTTGTTATGAATTTACGAGGATAGAAATCCCCGCAAGCGTAACTCATATCGGCAATGGTGCGTTCAGCGGTTGTTATGAACTTACGGAGATAAAAATTTCCGCAAGCGTAACTTATATAGGTATCGGTGCGTTCAGCGGTTGTAAAAATGTTGAAAGCATAGCCGTTGCAAGCGGAAATACCGTTTACCACAGCGATGGAAACTGCCTGATTGAAACGGCGAGCAAAACTCTTATCCAAGGTTGTAAAAACAGCGTTATTCCCACGGACGGCAGCGTAACCGCTATCGGCGAGTCCGCATTCTACGGCTGCACCGACCTAACAAGCATAAATATCCCCAACGGCGTTACAATTATCGGTATTTACGCATTCAGCGGGTGCGAAAACCTTATCAGCATATCGTTACCCGACGGAGTAACTTCCATAAAAAATCTGGCGTTCTCCGGTTGCAAAAATCTTAAAAGTATAACTATTCCCAAAAGCGTAAATTATATCGGACCTGCAATGTTTGCCGGTTGCACCGCTCTTACGGACGTTTACTATGAAGGCAGTGAGGACGACTGGGCAAAAATAGAAATTGACGACAACAACGAAGTATTGGAAAACGTAACGATACACTATAACAGTTAGTAAGAAAATTTAAAGCCTTCCGCGTTTGCGGAAGGCTTTTTAATTTAGGGTAACAGTTCAATAACTACGATTTCGGGGCGGTTAAAAAGGCGAAGAGGAAATTCAGAATTGCCCAAACCGCGCGAGATTATCATTTTCGATTTTCCGCAGGTATGCACGCCCGAAGTGTATTTTGGAAACGCGCCCTGACCGGGGGCAAACAGCCCCGCGCCCGTAAAGGGTATGCGCCACTGCCCGCCGTGCGCGTGTCCGCAGAGGATAAGTTTGTACTCTGCCTTTGCGTAACTCTCGATATGTTGCGGCTCGTGCGCGAGCAGAATATCCCTCTCCCCCTCGGGCGCGATTTTGAACAGCTTTCCGTTTTTAAGCGACGCGCCGTTAAGTCCCGTTACGTTAAGTCCGCACACTTCCACCGTCTTATCGTCTAAAACGAGCGCGCCCGCCTCTATCATATCCTTTCTGAAAAAGCGATAGCCCTTGTTGCGCATTTCGTGGTTGCCCGCTATATACAAAACGGGTGCAATCTCTTTGAGCGCGCCCACCGTCTGCAAGGCGACCGCCTTATCGCGCGGGCGGTAAAGGTGGATAATATCGCCCGTGATACAGACAAAATCGGGCTTTTGGGCGGCGATCTTTTTTATCAGCCGCACGTTTTTGCGCCCAAACGACTTTCCGTGCAAGTCCGAAAGGTGAACGATTTTCAGCCCCCTTTCAAGTCTGAACGAAAAGCGGTAACGCGTGACTTTCAGCCAGTCGTTATTTAAAAGAAAAATCAGCGCAACGAGTAACGCCGCGCCGATTGCGCCAAGCGTTATCCAAAGCCATAAAAACTCCATTAAACCTCCGCAACTATGCGGTAAATATTTTTTCCGCGCTCTTTGAAAAGTCTTTCATGCTCGGTTTCAACGTCGTCTGCAAGCGGTACGGCGTAATCTTCGCATGTTTCCAAAACTTTGTAACCCGCGGCGCGGTAGCTTTCAAGCGAAAACAGATAAAAGTCCTTATCGTCCGTCTTTTGAACGATTTTTCCGCCGTCCTTTAAAATTGCGCGGTAAATTTCCAAAAATTTAGGGTGAGTCAGCCGCTGTTTTTTATAGCCCTCTTTGGGCAGCGGGTTTGAAAAATTGAGGTAAATTTTTTCAACCGTATTCGGTCTGAAATACCTTTCCAAAACTTCCGCCGCGCTGTTTAAAAAGCGTACGTTTTTGATGTTTTCGCGCAGGGCGCACTCGCACGCATCGATAATCACGTTTGAAACCTTTTCGCAGGCGATGAAATTTATTTCGGGTTGCATTTTTGCAAGTCCGCAAACAAATTTGCCCTTGCCGCAACCTATTTCGAGGTGGACGGGGTTGTTGTTTTTGAAAATTTGTTCAAAGTCTAAATAGTCCTTAACTTTTGCCGCGCTCTTCATATTTTTGTCCGATAAATCGCATACGGTCAAAATTTCGGCGCAGGATAAAAGCCGTTCTTCGAGGTGTCCCTTTTTGTGCATTCTCATAGCGCAATTTTACCACACGCGCTGAAAATTTGCAATCGTGAAAGGGTCACGCTTTTATTTTATTTTTATTTTGGATTTTTACGTTTAACCGCGCCGTTCGGCGTTATAAATAACCGTCGGGTGAAATAATAATCTCGTAATTTATCGGGTGAAATTACGGCAAGGAGTAATTTTGACTTTTATACAGATTATAGACCTTTTCACCTTTTACGGCGTGGATATAGCAATTCTTGCCGCCGCCACTGCAATAATTACGCAGGTACTCAAAATAACGATACTGAAAAAGGTGCAGAAAAAAATTCTGACTTTTCTTCCGTTCACTTTGGGAACCTTGCTGTATGCAGTATATGCGGGCGTGCGCAATATGAGTGCGGTCTACGTTATTCAGCAGTACGCCGAAATCATTGAGCGCGGTCTTGCTATTGGCTCGCTTGCAACCTTATTGTACGTTTTGTACGAGCAGTTTATAAGGCAGAAGAGCGGACTTTCGGAGACCGAGCAGGTAGTTTCCGCGCTCATTCAGGGCTTTGTTCCCGACGATGGTGTTGAAGAGGTTGCAAAAAAAGTTACCGACGCAATCTTAAAAGACGTAACGGGCAACGGCGCTAAATTATGCGAAGAGATTATCGCGGACAACGCCGCCGAGGGCGTAACCGAACGCGACGTGCAGTTGCTTTCAAAACTGATAATCGAAACGCTTGCGCATATGACCGTGCAGTAACGCCGTAAAAAAACAGTCCTGCGGATTTTTCCGCAGGACTTAAAACTTTTGTGCGGGTGCAGCCGCCGTCAGTCTTGATCGATTGCTACTGTAATAGTAACGGTGATTTTTCCGTTTTCGTCAACCTCCTGTTTTAAAGTCAGGCTGTTTTCTTCGGTAAGTTCCAAGATACGTTCTAAAAGTGTGGTAACAATTTTATTGCGCAAATTTTTTCTCCTGAAATAAAAAAGTGTGTTCCCAAACCGAGAACACACCTGCACCTGTACCCCCGATTTGTTACCACACAAATTGAACGTATAATAAAAAAATACCGCGCAAAAGAGGTACAAAATGCCATTCACATTTTGCACGGTTTTTTCCTTTTTTATTCAATTTGTGTGGTACGACCAGTATAACATTAAACCTTCTTATTTTCAACTTTTTTTCAAAAGATAATAAAAATCCCGCCCCTTATCAAGAGGCGGGTTTATTTTAGTTTACGCTTTGGATATTAATTTCGTATTTAACTTTCATTCTGGTCAGTAAATCACCGTTGAAAGCATCGAAGTATTTTGTATTGAACTTATACAAGAGGTTGCGCGCGCCCAAAAGGTCGCAGTCCGTTTCGGCGCAGGTTTTCACAAGGTCTGAAAAGCGTGTTTCAATTTCCTTTTTCGCGCCCTCCAAAACGTTTTGCTTTACTATATCATCGAATGGAACGTCCTTGGGGTCGAGAGTCATTCGCTTGCCCTGAATCTGCGCCTTTGCCTTGAAGCTTATAGTAAGCTCGGGCACGCCCTTATTGACTTTCAGCTTTACATCACCCTTGGCGTTTTTCATACCCAAGGTATAGTGAACGTCGTCCACGTTGAAAGGAAGTACCGCAAGGCGGATATTGTTTTTTATTATATCCAGCGCAAAGGACTGGGTTTCGTCTAAAATTCCCGCAAATTTGCCGTCCGAAAAGAACGCCGTTCTTCTTGCGGTAAACTCCACCTGTTCTTCTCCGCCGCCCGTGTCGCTGCTTTGCGAGGACGAGCCCCCGCCTTGCGAGCCGCCCGAACTTCCACCGGAGCTTCCACCCGAACCGCCCTCCGAGCCGCCCGAACTTCCGCCCGAACCCTCGGCGGGGTCGCCGCCTATGCTGTCGCCTCCGCCGCTTTCGGAAGTGCCGGGCTTATTCGCCTCGATATAGGGCATATAGCAAGCCGCGCTCTTTGAGAAGTTTGTTTCGGCTATATCTTTAAGGTTTGCGTAAGAAACGTTTGCCGACTTTTCCAGCTCGTCCGAAAGAACCTGCAAAATCGCGGATGAAGTTTCGGGGTTGACGGTCGCGGGCATCGCCAGCATATCCCCCGCCTTGCCCTGACACATAGCGACTAGCGCGGTCAGCTCGGAATAGTTGCGCCTGTAAAAGCAGCTCAATATTTTAAACAGCTCGTCCTTCTGGCACTCTTCGCCGATTAAAATCAGTTTGCAGAATAAAAGTTTGGGGTAAAAGCCCGTCTTTGAGTTGATTTCGTTCAGCGCGTCCGCCACGGTAAGTCCGCTGCCCTGAACCTGCGTGTACTGGATATTGTTTCCGCTTTCCGACGGCTGCGGTACCGCAAGCTGTGCGGTAACCTGCACCTCGCCGTCCTGCGTGTCCACGCCGACCGCAACTATTATAGAGGTTTTGCGTATATCTGTAAGTCCGAAGTCGTTTGTAAAAAACAGCGCCAAAAGGGCAATCATTATCGCCCAGTAAATTATTACCGAAAGTTTTTTAATCATTTTGCCCTCCTCTTCATAGCCCAGCTCAAAAGAGGGATAACCGTTGCAAACAGCAGGAACACAATCCACATCCACTTGCCGAAAACGATACTGAGCGTGTTGTATTTGCTGTCAAAAACAATGATAAACACAAGAAGCAAGCCGTTGATTATTACGGAAAGCGCGTTTCTGTTTTTCCAGCCCGTACATTTGACAAAGCAGTGAACTGCAAGCTGGATATTGAGAACGAGCGCGAAAAGCATAGCGATTTCAAGGATATACAGCGCGATTAAATCTATTCTGCCAAGCATATCTATCGCGGGGAAGAAAAGCGAAATTTTCGAAACGGCAAACTGCCTCGACACGGAGATTTCGCCGTAAATTCCGTAGAACACGAAGAGGAAAAACATAACTATAAGTCCCCCTCCGATATACGAAGCCGTGATTTTTGCCGAGTCCCACTTTTTGTACTTGAAGTGTCCCATGAACATCAAAAGCCAGCAGGGCTCGAAAAAGAGATAGGTCGTACCAAGCGAGCTTCCGAAAAGGGTCTTTACGGGCGTCTTTAAAAGGGGCAGAAAATTATCCCAGTTGACCTCCCACAGCGACATAATAAATATGAAAATCAGTGAAAGCACAAAAATCGGCAGACAAATGTCCGCGCTTCTTCCTATATTTGTAAATTTTTTGCTTGCCGCGTAAACCGAAAAGAAAAAGAAGGGCAAAAAGACCAAAAGCGAAGGCACGGTATCGTAAAATATCGTGTGAACGTACAGCTTTTGCTCGGACAGCGGCATAAGCGTTCCCAGAATGAAGAACAGCCCGAACAAGCCGTAAACAATTCTCGCGCAAATATTGCCGAGGGTACCCTCAATAAGCTGGAACAGAGTTTTATCGGTGCGCGAGCAAAGATAGCTGACCGCCCACACCACCACCGACTGAACGGCAAAGCTGATAAAGGCGGGAAACCACAAGTCCCGCCCGCACTGCGAGCTTAAAAGAGTGGGATATATGAGAATTTTCGAAACCACCGTATAGGCAAGCATTATAAAACATATCTGTCTTGTACAAATCTTCATTTTGCTCTGAACCTCACTTTGTCACGGGTTACGAACGATTGCGGCCGGTCGTTTAGCTTGTTCATATTGGCTTTTACCATACTATCGTACAAATCGCTCTTGACTATGGGTGCAAAGGGTGCGAGAAGAGGCGCGCCGTAAGACTGCTCGGTTACGAGATAACAGATTATAAACGCCGTAAACAGCACCACGCCGAAGGGTCCTATACTTCCCGAAACGATTAAAAGTATCCACCGCAAAGTCGAGGTCGTTTCAACCAAATCGGGCGTGGTATAAAGACAGATTGCCGAAAAGGCTATTATTATTATCGCGGGGGTTGAAATTATGCCCGCCTTGACCGCCGTGTCGCCCAGAACCAGCGCGCCCACTACCGACAGAGCCAGTCCGACGTACTTGGGCATTCGGATAGAAGCTTCGTTTAAAACTTCCAGAACGAACAGCGTCAAAAACATCTCTACGCTTGGCGAGAGGGGCAGACTCGATATGGAGCTAGAAATTTTCAGCAATAACTGAAAGGGAATTAACTGAATTTTGAAAAGCTGCGCCGAGATATACATTGCGGGCAAAAACATTCCCACAACCAATGACAGCACGCGCAGAATCCTTATTATGGTAGAACGGTACGAAACCGCGTAATAGTCCTCCGCCGCCTGCAAATCTTCCGTAAGTATATAGGGCACGGTCAGCGCGATAGGCGAGCCGTCCACGATAAGCCCCACCCTTCCCTCGCAGACCTTTGCGCAGAAAATATCGGGCTTTTCGCTTGTGCCGTTGCGCTTAAAAAGAGACTTGGGTCTTTTGGAAATGAACTGCGCGATATAGCTTGAATCGGGGATTAAATCGATTTCATTGTTCGCAATCCGCTTTTCAACCTCTTCGGGCAATCCCTTTTGAACGACGTCGTCCAGATAAATCATTGCGACCGCGGTATCGGACCGCTGTCCCGATTTAAGCATTTTTATATGCAGTTTTTCGCTTTTGAGTCTTTTTCTTACAAGTCCCAGATTTACCTTAATATCCTCGGTAAAACCCTCGCGCGGGCCCTTTAAGGTTACCTGCGTGGGAGGCTCGGCAACCGAGCGCCCCGGGGGATTTTTAAGTCCTATAATAAAAAAGTCTTTTTCCCCGTCCACAAACAGCACCGCGTTTCCGTCCGAAACTTCCGCGATGCCGTCCTTTATTTTTTTGCAGTCCTTGACTTCGGGCGAGGCAAGCAACAGCTTCACTTCATCGAGTTTAGCGTCTTTTTTAACTTCTCTTAAAGGCTTGACCACAAGTTCGCCCAAAAGCTGTTTGTCGGCTATGCCGTCCGCGTAAATTGCGGCAAACTTCTTGCCCGCAGACGACTGAAACTCGAAAACGAGAATATCCTGCGAGGTTAAAACGTCCTTCACCCCTTTAATATTTTTTTCCAATGTTACCATAAAAACATTATCAGTAAAATCACATAAAAAAATTCAAAAAAAATGCTTGACATTTAATACTATGTAATGTATAGTATTAGACATAACGGAGTATTTCTATGGACAGTCAACTGAAAAAGGGCGTACTCGATGTGTGCGTACTGCACGCGATCAGTAAAAGCGAAAGCTACGGCTACAAAATTATAAGCGATTTGCAGGGGATAATAGAAATATCCGAAAGCACGCTTTACCCCATTTTAAAACGGCTTGAATCGGGCGGTTATCTTTCCACCCGCACCGCCGAGCACGGCGGAAGGCTCAGGCGGTATTACAACATTACCGCCGACGGTAATAAAAAACTGTTATCGGGCAAGACCGATTTGCTTGAAATCATTTCGATTCATAAAAAATTATTCGGAGGAGAGTTATGAAATATAACGAGTGGCGCGATGAATTGAAGAACAATCTTTTAGGAGTTTCAGAGAGTGAGCGCGCAAGAGTTTTGGATTATTATGCCGAGGCTTACGCCGACAGGCGCGAGGCGGGCTTTTCCGAGCGCGAAATAATAGATGAATTCGGCGCGCCCTTTGACGCGGCGCAACGGATTTTAGCAGACGCGCCCAAAACGGAAGTTAACGAACAGAGCGAACAACCCGCACCTGCGCCTACACCCTCACCCGCGCCGGTGACTCCCGCGTTTGTTCCTCAGACGGCGGCGGCAACGACCGCGACTGCCGTCAAGAAGAAAAAATCAAATCTCGGTTGGATTATTCCTCTTATATGCGGCGCGGTTATACTTGGGGTATGTTTTTTTGTAATCATACCCGTAAAGTACGCGTGCAGGTTTTTTAAAAACTCGATAGTGACGATGACGAGTTATACCGCCGAAGAGGACTATACCGCGGTGAAAATCAATGCCGAAAGGTGTTCGGTAAGAACGGAGTTTTACAACGGCGACAAAATCACGGTTGATTACCCCGTAATCAAAGGTTATCAATGGTCTATATCCAACGCCGACGGCGACGGCTTACTCACGTTAAGCTCGAATATGCCCTCCAACTACCTCACCCTCTTAGGTTCTGTAAACATTCCCGACGCGGTGATAAAACTTCCGGAAAACGTACTGTTTGACGTTGAAGTAGAAACCGCCGCGGGCAGCGTAACCCTTGCAAACGGCAACTATAATAACATAAAGGTCGATCTTGCCGCGGGCAGTTTTTATGCTAATACGGTGACATGCGAAAGCATAAACTGCAAGATCAATGCAGGCAGTTTTTACGCCGACAGTATGACCTGCAACGACATACGTTGCGATATTAACGCGGGCGAAATAAATATAGACGAGTTGACCTGCAATTCACTGACCGCATCAGTGGATATGGGTTCGCTTGAAATAGGAATGACGGGCTTAAAGAGCGAGTACACTATTTCGGCGGTCTGCAATATGGGTTCAAGCAATTTAAGCACCCAAACGGGAAGTTCGGACAAAAAAATAGACGTCAGCGTAAGTATGGGTTCGTTAGAGGTTACGTTTGACAATTAAACAACTAAATGCTAAAATGCAACTGTAAAAATTACAGTTGCATTTTTTTCGGTGTACCAATGAAATTTGATTTTGACGCGGGCTATTTCAACCCCCTGCACACGCTCGACTGCGGGCAGACCTTCAGATTTTCCCCCTATAAAGAGGGCTTTGCGGTGATTTCCGCGGACAAGGCTTGCTACGTTTATACCGCGGGAAATAAGACGGTTGTCGAGAGCGCGGACTGCGACTATTTTTGGCGGTATTTTGACCTTGACCGCGACTATTCCGAAATAGTCGACAGGGCGGGTTCATACAATATCCCCCTCCTTTCGCGCAGTGCGCAAAATTGCAAGGGCTTGCGTATTTTAAATCAGAACCGCGAGGAGATGATTTTTTCCTTTATCATTTCGCAGAACAACAACATACCGCGCATAAAGGGAATTATAAATAAAATCTGCGCGGGGCTGGGCGAAAACGTGGACGGAAAATATTTCGCCTTTCCCACCGCCAAGGTGATTGCGGCGGCGGGCGCGGAGTTTTTCCACAGCGCAGGCGCGGGTTACAGAGATACCTATCTCGTTGAAACGGGCGCGCGCATTGCCGCCGAGGGAATTGAAAAGCTGGAAAAGCTGGGCGGCGCCGAGCTTAAACGCGAGCTTCTTACTTACAAGGGAATAGGTCCCAAGGTCGCGGACTGCATTGCGCTGTTCGGCTTCGGAAAAACAGACAGTTTTCCCGTGGATACCTGGATTGAAAAAATTTACCGCGAGGACTTTGGCGGCACGCTTACAAACCGCAACAAAATATCCGAGTACCTTGTCGGACTCTTCGGAGAATATTCGGGTTTTATGCAACAGTATCTTTTTTACGGAAAACGGTTAAACTTATAATGTGCCCGATTATTTTTCACACGGCGTATGCGCCGAAATCATTTACGAGAAACTGCAAAGTAAATACAAAAACAAAATAAAAAACAAGACCCTGTACCTTTTGGGTGCGCAGGGCGGCGACGTGTTTTTTGCGTACAACATAAAGCCGACAAAATCGAACCTCGGCAGAAGTATGCACAGAATGGACGCGCAAAAGCTGTTTGAAAAGCTGGTTGAAGGCAACCCCTCTTACGTTGCGGGATTTGCCACGCACTACGCACTGGACTGCACTCTGCACCCCAAAATTTACGCCTACGAACACAGCCACCGCTCCCCATTTGCCCACATTAAATTCGAAAACGATTTAGGGCTTTTTATAAGCAGAAAGTTTAAAATGCGCAGGACAATCATTCCGCGCGAAAAACTTTTATCCTGCACGGGCGCGGTGTACGATACGGTTAAAAGGGTCGAGCCTTTGATTACTGTCACGGGCGTTGAACGCTGTTTAAAACGGCACTTTACCTACTCAAAATTTCTGTACCGCTTCAAACGGCAAAACTATAAGTGCGTCTATAACTTTCTGACTATGTCGGACGATATAGATAAAAGCATTGAGCTTGGAGTTGCGGCTGTCAAAAGCGTTTTGGACGGCGAAGTTCAGCTTGAAATTTTCGATAAACAATTTTTGCAAAACTGACGGAAAGCTTTTCCGTCAGTTTAAAATTTTGTCGTAGATATTGTGTTCCTGCAACATATCGTAAAGTTCGTCCTCGGTAATCTCGTCCAGATTTCCGTCATCGTAAAAGCGGAAAATTATGTACTTACTTCCGTCGACGTGTCGAAGAGCGTCTTTATAGGTAGAGTTCACATTCAGCATAACCTGCTTTATGTCCTTACCCCTTTTCGGCTTTTTCGCGGCGAAAGCTATGCGCGAGAGGGGAACTTCTTTTTCAAAAGCCGAGCATATCAGAAAGGCGGAAAAAATCAGAAGCGAAATATTTTTAAGCGCGAAGAAAAAGACGAAAACAAAGGCGACTGAAAGCGCCACGCTTAAAACGCGCAGAGTTATTTTTGCGGTTTTTTCCTTTAAAAACAGGCTTAAAAAACACCTCGCCGCCCTGCCGCCGTCGAGGGGGTACGCGGGCAAAAGGTTGATTGCAAGCATTATCGCGCTGGCGGAAAAAACGGTGTCGGTATAGGCGTAGCTCTCGGGATAGAACCACCACAGCCCCGCCGTTGCAACGCAAATCAGCGCGTTTACAAGCGGACCTGACAGCGCGAGCTTTATCTCGTCCGCGGCGGAAATTCCGTCCGTGTCACAGAGCGCGGCGGCCCCGTAGGGCATAAGACTTATTTTACTGCACGCGTATCCAAGCCGTTGGGCGCAAAAAATATGACCGCACTCGTGCAGGAGTGCGGTCAACGCGTATATTATAAATACGGGAAACCCGCCGAAAACCGCCGAGGCAATTCCCAAAGCTATGAATAGCGGATGGACGGTAATTTTCACGAAACCCAGACGGGGACTTCGTCCATGAGCGTAAAGCAGTTTAAAAGCGCGCCATTGTTGTAGAGGGATACGCGCACTTCGCTCGCGCCGTCGCTGTAACCCACGGGAAGATTTGCCGCAACCTTGGTGTCCGCTTCGTAGTAAGCATAGGTGAGACCTGTGATTACGCTTGTGAAGTTTGAAGTGTGAGCGATTTCAACGGTGTAAAGTCCGCTGTCCTCGTAAACGTGCGAAATTTTTCCGTTGTATACGGGATAGACGCTGCCCTCTGCGGTGAATGAAATTACGCCGCTGTCAGATACGAAAACTTCCGCGTCCGAAAAGTCGCTAACGACTGCGGACAGGGTGAGTTCGGAATAGGTAGGCTCAGCCGCTTCCGCATTTGCCGTACCGGTGAAAAGTCCCAAAAAGGCGTTTATCGCGCTGTTAGGCATAAATATATTTGTTACGAAAATGGCTATTGCAATAAGTCCGATTGCAACCGCTTCGATAAACAGCACCTTGCCGCCCTTTCCCTTTATTGCCGCCGCCGCGTCCGAAACTCTGTTTTTAAATCTCACCTTTTCGGGCTTGGGAGCGTCCGTAAGGTCCTCTGCGTAAACGTAAGCGCCCACGCGCTCGTTGACGCTTTCAACTACCATTTCTTTCAGCTCTTCGGGCTGGGGTGCGGGTTGAACGGCTTGTTTGCGTTTGAAAAAACTTTTCTTTTTGACTACGTTTACCGTGTTTACGGGTATTTCAAGCATTTCGGCATAGTCTAATTCCTGATTCATATTTATCCTCCGATTTATTCAGTCTACCCTAATTTATGCCGACGAAAAAGCCGTTAGAACGTTTTTTTGAAATTTAGCATATAATGAAAGCCACCCGCGCTTAAATAAGCGCGGGCGGCTTCCGTTCGAGTTGACTGACACAAAAAGCGCAAAAACATAATAGCGCACCTAACAGGTGCAAGTCAAGCAAATTGCACCCGTTGGGTGATATTATTTAAAAAAATATTGGGGACAATCAATGATAACACTTGAACGGATACAAATGAGATTGGCGGAAGCAATTAAGCAAAGCGGCATGACGCAAAGCGAATTGGCGAAAAAACTCGGCGTTAAGCATCAACAAATATCCTGTTATATAAAGGGGCAAAAAATGCCCGCGATAGATACGCTTGCAAACCTTTGTAAAATTTTGGACGTGGACACAAATTATATTCTCTGTCAAGATTAAAAACAGCCGCCCGCGCTTTTTCAAAGCGCGGGCGGCTTTCTGTTTAGTTAAAGTAAAATCGGTTGCCAAGCCTAAGGCTTGCTTGACCTGCGTTTAGCCGTATTACGGTTTTGCAATTAAGATACACGGTCAAGCGGAACGCTTGTTGATTTGCGGTTAAGTCAATCAAGTTGTACCGCAATAAAGATACGCCGCCGAGCGGAACGCTTGTTGATTTGCGGTTAAGTCAATCAAGTTGTGCCGCAATAAAGATACGTGATTAAACGGAACGTTTATTACTCGAACTTATCGTAGAAGCCGTCCACGTCAAAGTTAGTATCCTCTTCGCGAGTGCGCATTACGGGTTTTGCCTTGGTAGTGTCTACCGTGGTCGTTGTCGTTATCACTGCGTCCGAGGGATACATTGTCGGGGTACTCGGCACAGATCTTTCATCTACCGTCGGTTGCGGCTCGGCATTATTCTGCGCCGTTGCAATAATAGCCGCAGGCGAAACTCCGCTGTTTCTCAATGCGGAAGCTATCACCGCGCCGATAAAGTCGGGGTTCGCTCCCATTGCCGCAGGCGTTTGCACATTCTGGTTTACGGGTGCAGGCAACGCGGGCACTGCCCCGCCGCCGCGAACATACCGTTCTTCCGCAAGCATCGCCCGCTCTTCCATAGAGCGGTACGACTTTTCTTCCGCCGCTCTCGCACGCTCCTCCGCAAGTCTGCCCTCCGCCGTTCTTGCACGCTCCTCCGCAAGCATTAGTCTTGCGTCCTCATAAGAGCCGCCCTGCTGTTGCGGCAATGGCATATACTGCGGCATTGGCATTGGCATAGTCATTTGCAACGGCATCTGCATAGGCGGTTGCGAATAGCTTGCACCCATATTCTGCCTTGCCTTGATTTCCGCAAGCTCTGCCCGTATCTCTGCAAGCACTGAATTGTCGGGTTGCGAATACTGCTGTACAGGCATTTGCTGTTGAGCGGGCTGTGCCGGCATTGCCTGTTGCATAGCCATACCTGCCATACCTGCGCCGACCATTCCCATTCCCGCCTGCGCGCGGATCTTTTCAAGCTCGGCTTCCTGCTTTGCCTTGGCTAGCTCGCGCTCCGCTTCCTGTTTTTCCTTTTGCGCCTGTCGCTCTTCCTCGCGGCGCCGCTGTTCTTCTTCCCTGCGCCGCTTCTCTTCCGCTTTGCGTTCTTTTTCCGCCGCTTTCTTTTCGGCTCGCTCTTCCTTAGTCTTTCTCAGTCTTACAGCTACCGCTATGATTATTATCAATAGTATCAGCGCCGCAACCGCAATCACAATCCAAAGCCAGTTAGCTTTTAAAAACTGTACAATCTTTTCCCAGATTGTAGGCACATACTCGGGCGTGTATGTATATGCTTCGTCGCCCGAATCCATAAGACTTTGCGTGCCCTCGTCCAGCTCGATATTACTTGCGTACAGCGGATTTATCCGCGCCGTCACCTGATAGGTCCTGCCGCCAGCAAGATTATCTCTGTTTGTAAACTCCCTTCCGTCCGAATTGGTGTATACCTGAGTTAAAAAGTTGCTTTCGGTTGTTTCCGCAAGCGGGCTCGATGCAGGCACCCAGATCGATTTTTCCGAGTCCCACACGGCAGCTACCTTTGCCTTATTTATATTCCATTTAAGTTCAACCGTAGTTCCGTCCGCGCTTAATTGCGCAGAGGTAAGACGCGCCGTCAATCCGTACCTTGCAGGGGTTGCGGTCTGGTTTTCCCATTTAACACTGCCGATATACTCGTCTTTGATTTTGAATTTAACGGTATATTCCCCTGCAAGCTTACCCGAAACGGTACCGCTTACGTCAAGATAGGTCGCTATTTCCGTTGAACTGAGATTGCTGATTTCTGACAAAACGTCAAAGGTTTCGCCCGTATACGTCAAATCGTTCACCTCGGGAATATTCAGCTCTATTAATACGGGGTCTGCCACTACGTTCACCGTAAACGTTGTTGATATACTGCTATCTTCGTCCGGAGTTACCGTAACCGTAACATTCCCCAACGACAGTCCCCCGCCGGACGTTGAAAGAGTATAGTCTGTAACCGGCGCCGTACTCCCGTTGTTGTACGTACCTGTTACCGTTAAACTATCCTTTAAATCGTCTAAACTGCTTGAAAGATATATATCTCCCGCAGGGTTAAACGTTGCAGCTATTGACTTTAACTGTACTTCCGTTATTTCTACGTCGAAATCACCGTAGAACTCTTCCAATGCCGGCTTTTCTGCCGCCGTTGAAGTATAGATTACTTGTACGTTTACTGTTCCCGCTGTTGACAAATCTCCGTCAAGCTCGTAATCAGCGGAATCTATCGGGTCTTCAGTGCCGTCGTTGTACACCTTAAAAACCGCAAGTCTTATCTTTAAATCATCTATTTGGTTTGAAGTGTAAAACTTTGCCGTACCCTGGTTGAACACAACCCTTATGCCCGAAATTACTATTCCCGCAACAGTTATCGACTCCGTGTCGGTTTTTGTGTTGTAGTTGTTTGTATCCGTAGGTGTAAACGTCCAGGTATAATTGTTTGTTCCCGCCGAAAGGCTTTGCCCCGCGTTCCAGCTGATTGTGCCCGGCGTGTCGCCGTCCGTTGTCTTTATGCTTACGTCTTTATATAAATCATTATTAGCATAAAAAGGTCCCGTGCCTATAATCGGTGTTACCGTAGATTCTTTCTTGGTTATTGTCAGGACTATTGTTTTTTCGCCTGTGCCACCGCTTACCCACTCCATACCGCTGGTTATTGCACTGGGACTTAAATTGAATCTTACGGTGTACGTTCCCGCCTCGGTTGCAGTGATACTGCCTGAGCCCGTTGCCGTTGCTAAATTTGAAGGGTCAGTTGTGTAACCGCTGGTAATGTTTCCGTTACCGTCAATCGCGTATACGCTCACCACTACATTTTTACAGCCCAACTTGTACGAAAACGAATTACCGTCCAAATCGGTCAATTCTACAGGATCGGCGTAAGTAAAATTTACCGTGTGCGGATTGCCGTCGTAACTGAAAGTCAAAGCGTCGCTTGTTAACGGGTCTGATACTTTTGATACTTCGACCAAGCTTGTATTAGGGCTAAAACCCACAGCATAGTACATACCGGATGTGCCTGATTTATACACATCTTCACAATCAAGGCTAAAATATGTTGTAAATGTTTTAGCCGAGCTTGTATCATTTAAAAAAACAAGATTGGCAACGTCAAAATAAACAGCATTAAAATTATTTGACTTAACCACGGTATGTTGTAATGAACAGTGAGTAGCCAAAGGAGTACCGTAACTACCGTCTGCATAACGCTGTACCGAACATTTTCCCGTAGCAGACCCGCTACCATTGAAACTAGCGTTTATGCATAAATTCATTTTATAAGTAACCGTGTATTCCATATACGCGGGTACCGATATCTCGACGCTGAAACGAAAATACCCGGAAGACAACGTTGTACTTTGTGTTTCGTATATAGCCGTTCCGGCGGTCATTGTCTGTCCGTCGGTATATATAGATGATGCATAGCCACTGACTTCGCCCGGCGTATACGTCGGTACATTTGTGGCGGCGTTGGCATTAATTTTTTCGACTTTAGGCATTAAAAAGCTTACGCCGAGCGCAAGCGCAATAGTGCAAAGCACTGCCAAAATTATCGTGGCTAAATTCCTTTTCTGTATTTTCATATAATTCCTCCTGTTGTCCTTAGGTAAGCGGACGGTGCGGCTTTACACATTTGCACTTATCCTTTTTTTATTGCGCCGCCGCTTTACTCACTAAGGTTTCCCTCTTTGCCGCGCGCTAAACGGCGCGCGGCAGAGGGGCTTCTCTTCATTTGCTTTACGCAAAATCAGATGACGTGGTCCTTTTTGTCCTTTCCATTAAAGTACACTTTTTTAGAAAATATATATTGACATTTTTCGCGGCATATATTATTATAAAAAGACCAAATAATGGCTTAAAAACCCCATTTTTAAGGGTTTTCGGAAATTCCAAAAAAGTGTACTTTTTTGGAATATTTTTTAATTTCGCACTACATTTTTGCAAAAAAAGGTAAAAAAGTCCGCCCGGCATATGCCGCGCGGACTGATAT
>JAIDFD010000236.1 GCA_029054485.1 Clostridia bacterium
ATATGTTATAATCCGGTTACAATTAAAATTACGGAGATTTTAAAATGACAAACCGACAGATAGCGGCGCAGGAAACAAGACGAAAAATAGTTGAAGCGGCAAAAAAAATAATTTGCGAAAAAGGACTTGCAAATACTTCGGTCGATGAAATAACCGAAGCGTGCGGCGTGGCAAAAGGTTCGTTTTATACCTATTTCAAGCGGAAAGAAGAAATAGTTTTTGAATTGAGCCGCGGCATGTTTGACGAAATATTGAGTAATGCCAAAAATCACAGCGGAACTTTTTTGGATAAACTGCAAAAGTATATGACTGAATTTGCAAGCTACATTGAAAAATCCAGCGTCAAACTTACGCAGGAGTGGATAAAAAACGTTGTTGTGCCTGAAACAATACCAAACGGATATGAAAACAATAAACTTGAAATTGATTTAAATAATACTATCGATTTATTGCAATACGGCGTTGAAACCGGTGAACTGCAAAAAGACAGCCCTGTTACTCAACTTGCTTATATAATAACTGATTTATTATACGGACAAATGCTGTGTTGGTGTATGAGCAACGGGACTTACAGTTATGAAAAAAGAACGCAGGAATTTTGCAAAATGTCTTTGTATCCGCTTTTCAAAAATTATTTAATTAATAAGGAGATATAACCATGAAAAAAATTTTACTCAACAACGGCAATATGATGCCCGCAGTCGGCATCGGTACGTTTATGATTTCTCCGAAAGACGCTGAAATCTGCGTAAGCGAGGCGTTGAAAACGGGATACAGGCTTGTAGATACCGCTAACGCTTATGTGAACGAAAGAGCAGTTGGAAGAGCAATCAAAGCTTCAGGAATAAAGAGGGAAGAAATTTTCGTAAGCACTAAGCTTTGGGCAACGGAATATCTTAATCACGATGCGGTGGAGCAAACTTTGGAAAGACTTGGTTTGGATTATGTGGACCTTTTATTTATTCATCAGCCCACCGAACATTATATGGAAGGATATAGAATGATTGAAAAAGCCGTAAAGGAAGGTAAGGTCAAGTCAATCGGTATATCTAACTGCGAGGGAAAATATCTTGATAGCATTTTGACCGACTGTGAAATTAAGCCGCAGGTTATGCAGGCGGAAGCGCATCCGTATTTTACGCAAGCCGAACTTATGACCGAACTCAACAAACACGGTATTAAACTTATGAGTTGGTACCCGCTCGGGCATGGAGACGCAAGTCTTATAAACGAACCCGTATTTGCCGAGCTTGGTAAAAAATACGGCAAATCCCCCGTACAGATAATACTCCGCTGGCATTTGGAAATGGGCTTTTGCGTAATTCCGGGAACAAGTAATGTAAATCATGTGAAAGACAATTTCAACGTTCAAGATTTTTCACTTACAAAAGAAGATATGGAAAAAATCGCAAAGCTCAATAAAAATAAAAGATATTATTACCGGACGGACGAAATGCTGAAATTGTTTGCATCGATGAAACCGGCATATGAAAAGAAATAAAACAAGGTATAGATATACCGACGCGCCGCTGGCAAGGACAAGAAGAACCGGTAATTGCCGCAAAAAATAAAAAAAAATTTTAAAAAACTGTTGACAACATAAAATAACAGTGTTATAATAACTTTGTTATTAAATAAAGGAGGCGAACCGTGCGGAAGAAAAACGAGCTTGCCGTAGACAAAATTTTAGAGTGCGCCAAAGACGAATTTCTTGAAAAAGGATTCGAGGGTGCTTCCATGCGCACGATTGCCGAGCGCGCAGGATATACCACTGGTATGGTTTACGGCAGATTTGCCGACAAGAGCGAACTGTTCCGCGAGCTGGTGGAAGAGGGCGCGAACAAGCTTTTCGATTATTTTTCAAATTCGGAAGAAGATTTTGCTAAGCTTACGCCCGAAAGACAGCGCGAAGAGATGCACTCTTACGTTGAGGCAAAGCTTGACGATATGATTGACATAATCTACGACCATTTCGACGCTTTCAAGCTTATCGTGTGCAGGAGCGCGGGGAGCGGTTACGAGTACTATATAGATAAAATGATAGAGATAGAAACCGCAAGCACCGTTCGTTTTATCAACGCGCTCGACGGCGCGGGGATAAAGACAAACGAGGTTCGCGCGGATTTAAGCCATATGCTGTCCAGCGCAATGTTTAACGGCGTGTTCGAGGTCGTTGCCCACGATTTGCCCAAAGAGGAGGCGAGCGGCTATATAAAGCAAATCCACGATTTTTTCACTGCCGGCTGGCAGAAAATTTTAGGGCTTGAATAAAGCTGACTGAAAATAAAAGCGGTATTAAAATACCGCAAAATAAATATTCAAAAAATTAACCACAGTTTATATTTAGGAGACAAACAATGAAAAAGAAAAAGAGCAATCTTTCCGAGCTTATGCAATTTGCGGGAAAGCATAAGTATCTTACTTACTCGTCCTGGGTGCTGTCGGTGATAAGCGCGGCGCTCGCGCTTGCGCCCTTTGTATTTATCTTCTTTATAGTGAAAGAAGTGATAGAAGTCGCGCCTGATTTTTCCGCGGCTACAAATATAGTATTCAACGGCTGGATGGCGGTTGTGTTTGCGATAGCTTCAATAATATTTTATTTCGGCGCGCTGATGTGTTCGCACCTTTCTGCGTTCAGAATAGCGGGCAATATGCGCAAAAAGACTATGAAACACATAACCGAACTTCCGCTCGGCTTTATCGGTGAGGCAGGCAGCGGAAAGGTGCGCCGGATAGTGAACGAAAGTAGCCGCGCAACCGAAACGTTCCTTGCGCACCAACTGCCCGATATGGCTGCCGCGGTTGCAACTCCGGTCGGTATGATTATTATGCTGTTTTTATTCGACTGGCGGTTCGGGCTTATCAGCCTCGTTCCGGTTGCACTCGGATTTTTGTGTATGTTCAAAATGGCGGGACCCTCTATGGCGGAGGATATGAAAAAATATAACGGCGCGTTAGAGGAAATGAACAATCAGGCGGTGGAATATGTGCGCGGCGTTCCCGTAGTAAAGACGTTCGGGCAGACCGTTCACTCGTTCAAAAAATTTAAGGGCTCGATTGACAACTACTACAAATTCTGCGTGTCATACTGTAAAAAGTGCCGCGGACCTATGCTTTGGTTCACGACCCTTATTAACAGCGCGTTCGCTTTTCTTATTGCGCTTGCGCTGATACTCGCGGGCGGTGAAGCGGTAACGCAGGGCGTTCTGTTAAACTTCATTTTCTACGTAATCTTTACGCCCATAATAACTACCTCGCTCACAAAAGTTATGTATATGAGCGAGAACGGAATGATTGTTGCAGACGCGCTACAACGCATACATTCCATACTCGATTTAAAGCCCTTGCCAGAAGCAAGTATAAGCGAAGTTCCCGAAGATAATTCGGTTGAGTTCAACGGCGTTATATTCCGCTATTCCAACGCGCAGACGGACGCTCTTAAAAAAGTTTCGTTTAAAATCGGCGCGGGCGAAAAGGTCGCCTTCGTAGGACCGAGCGGCGGCGGAAAAACTACGGTCGCGGGGCTTATATCCCGTTTTTGGGACGTACGCGAAGGCGCGGTTAAAATAGGCGGCGTTAACGTAAAGGATATTCGCCACGAAGAGCTTATGAACAGCGTTTCCTACGTCTTTCAGGACAGCAGACTGTTAAAGACTACTATTTTGGAAAACGTCCGCCTCGGCAATCCGCGGGCGAGCGAGCTTGAAGTTATGGAAGCACTGCAAAAGGCGCAGTGCGGCGATATTATCGCAAAACTGCCCGAAGGAGTAAATACGGTTATCGGCGCAAACGGCGTCTATTTATCGGGCGGCGAACAGCAGAGGATAGCGATTGCGCGCGTAATGCTGAAAAAGGCGCCGATAGTCGTTTTGGACGAGGCGACCGCATTTGCCGACCCTGAAAACGAGGCGCTTGTGCAAAAGGCGTTTGACGAGCTTTCAAAGGACAAGACGGTAATTATGATTGCGCACAGACTTACCACCGTCAAAAACGCGGACAGGATTTTCGTACTCAAAGACGGACAAATCGAGGAAGAGGGCGCGCACGAAAAGCTTTTGCAGAATAAAGGCTTATACACAAAAATGTGGAAGGACTATACAACGTCGATCAGCTGGCGTGTAGGAGGTGCAAAATGATTAAAGCAATAATGAAAAAATTTGCGCTCTCGCGCGAAGGTGCAAAGGGATTTATCGGCGCGGTGATTGCCTGCGTTATCGGCGACCTTGCTTTTATGGTGCCCGTGTGCCTGTTGTACTATCTTACAAACGATTTTTTAAGCGGCGCGGTGCCGGTGAGCCATTACTATATGTACGGCTTCGGCGCGCTTGCCTCGCTGATGCTCATTTTCTTCACGGCGTGGTGGAAGTACAACGCGACTTACTTTACAACCTATAAAGAATCGGGCGTGCGCCGTATCCGACTTGCCGAAAAACTGAGAAAGCTTCCGCTATCTTTCTTCGGCAAAAAGGATTTGGCGGATTTGACCAACACCGTTATGAGCGACTGCGCGACAACCGAGCAGATGATGTCGCACTACGTTCCGCAGTTCTGGGGTTCGGTAATTTCAACCTGCATAATCGCAATAAGTATGTTCGTTTTCGACTGGCGGCTCGCGCTGGCGGCGCTGTGGGTATTGCCTATAACCCTTGCGATTGTGGCGGTATCTAAAAAGGCGCAAAACTATTTCACCCGCAAACAGACCGAGGCGCAGATTTCGGTTGAGGACGGAATACAGGAGTGCCTGGATACCGTGCGCGATTTGAAGAGCAACAACGCGGAAAAGAAATATTTGCAGGGACTTAACAAAAAAATCGACCGCTTAGAGGGCAGGCACATAAAAAGCGAGCTTGGCTCGGCAATGTTCGTAGTGCCGTCGTCGATGATTTTAAAACTCGGCATTGCAAGCGTTGCGCTTGTCGGTGGAATGTTGCTCATAGGGGGCTCGCTGTCCTTAATAACTTTCTTTATGTTCCTTCTTGTAGTATCGAGAATTTACGAGCCTTTGACCGGCACTTTGCAAAATCTTGCGGCAATGAATTCGTTGCAGGTGAATATAGACAGAATTAACGATATGGAAAACACCAAAGAGCTTGGCGGCGGCAACGTGTTCAATCCCGACGGCTATGATATTGAGTTCAAAGACGTTGGCTTTGCGTACAACACGGGCGAAACCGTTTTAGACGGCGTATCTTTCACCGCAAAGCAGGGCGAGGTTACCGCGCTTATCGGCGAGAGCGGAGGCGGCAAATCCACCGCGGCAAAGCTTGCGGCAAGGTTCTGGGACGCGGATAAAGGAAGGGTCACGGTCGGCGGCGTGGACGTAAAGACCGTCGAGCCCGAAGAATTGCTCAAAGCTTATTCGATAGTTTTTCAGGACGTAACCCTTTTCAACAACACGGTTATGGAAAATATCCGTATCGGCAAACAGGGCGCGTCCGATGAGGAAGTTTTGCGCGTTGCAAAAGAGGCGCAGTGCGACGAATTCGTCAATAAGCTTCCAGACGGCTATAACACTGTTATCGGCGAAAACGGCTCAATGCTGTCGGGCGGCGAGCGGCAAAGAATTTCAATCGCGCGGGCAATGCTCAAAGACGCGCCCATAGTAATTATGGACGAGGCAACCGCTTCTTTGGACGCCGAAAACGAAACAGAGGTACAGACCGCGCTGTCCGCGCTGATTAAAGACAAAACCGTGTTGATTATCGCGCACCGTATGCGCACGGTTGACGGCGCGGAAAAGATTGTGGTTTTGCAGGGCGGAAAGGTTGCCGAGCAGGGCACGCCTGAAGAGCTTAAAAAGAAAAACGGCGTTTACGCCAAAATGCTTGCACTTCAAAGCCAAAACGCATAATAAAAACCCTTCCGCGGGTTTAACCTGCGGAAGGGTCAATTTTTTTATTCTATTAATTCATCGAGGGAAACGCCGTACAGGTTTGCAAGCTTAACAAAATTTTGTAGTGTGGGATAGGCTGTGCCCCATTCGTAAGCCTGATAAGAAGAGCAGGTTATTCCTATTTCATTTGCAACTTTTGTCTGAGTATATTCGTATTGCTTACGCAGGTCTTTCAAGTTTTTTGCCAAATTAGTTAATTCTATCATTTTTTATGCTTGCACCTCTTCCATGGGGCGGACTTTCTTTTTGCACGCGTACCAGAGTATTAGTGCGGACGCGGCGGCGGTGGCAAACTCGATAATGGGGAAGGTCCACCATACAAGGTTTACGGGGTCGTTTGAAAGCGTGAAAAGATAGGCAACGGGCAAAACGAGCGCGCACAACCTCAAAAGGGAAATTAAGAGGGGGAACAGCGCGTAGCGGAACGCCTGCAAAACACCCTGCACCGCAACGCTGAACGCCATAAAAATATAGCCTATGCTCGAAATGCGGATAGCCATAGTCACAACCTCTTCGATTGCGCCGCCGCTTTCGCCGCTTGCCATACCGAACAGCTTTGCAAGAACAATGGCAAGCCCTTCAAACAGGATTGTGATAACCGTAACCACTATCACGCTGTCTAAAATTCCGAATTTGATACAGTCCTTTACGCGCGGTTTGCTCTTCATTCCGTAGTTGAAGGACAGAATGGAAATTATCGCGTTGGATACGCCGAACGCGGCAAAAAGCGCAAACTGCATTATTTTGAAGTAAATTCCAAAGCTGCCCTGCAACAGTTGGGCGGTTTCGCTGTCCTTTACCGTGCCTAAAATCTTGGTCATACCCAGCATCATTACAGACAACAGCCCCTGCATTATCGCCGCGGAAATTCCTATTTTGTAAATTCCCTTGATTACAGTCCAGCTCGGTTTCAACGCTTTTATGCTGTTTTTCAGTTCCTTGTTGGTGAGATAGTGGAACAGCATCGATGCCACGAGCGAAACCATTTGCCCCGCAACCGTTGCCCAAGCCGCGCCTTCAACCCCCATATTGCAGGGATAGATGAAAACGTAGTCTAAAATAATATTCGTAATCGCGCCCGAAACCTGCGATATTGTGGAAAAGAGCGTTCTGCCCGTGCTTTGCAAAAAGCGTTCGTAAACGGTGAAGCCTATCGCGCCAAAAGAGAGAATACAGCAGATTTTCAAGTAATTCGTTCCCATTTCGGCGGCTTGCGCATTGTCGCCCGCCTGCATTGAGATAAACCAGTTACAGCCGAAAATTCCGAAAATGAGAAATACAACGTAAATACATACGGCGAGAAAAATTCCGTTGCCCACAGTTTTGGTCGCGCCGGTTTCGTCCTTTTCACCCAGCTTTTTAGATAGCAGTGCGTTCACGCCGACCCCAGTGCCAACGCCGACTGCGATTATTAAAAGCTGTATCGGAAAAGCGTAGGTGAGGGCAAGGTTGCCGGCAATTCCGTCCTCGCCCATATTGATAACAAACGCGGTGTCTACGATATTGTACACCGATTGCAGCACTAACGAAATTATCAGCGGCAAACCCATTTTCCAGATGAGTTTGTGCATGGGCGTGGTTTCCATTTTGTTCTTTTTGACTTCTTCCATTTGCTCTCCTTGCATAAAAAAATGCGTAAATCCTCTCAGCCGGACTTACGCAAAAATTGCTACTCACTTATTATCATAATATCATTTGAGCAAAAAAATTGCAAACGATTTTGGGCGGGCTTAGCTTTGCACCGCGCATAAAATTCGGCTTTTGAGCCATACTGAAAGTATGGGTAAGCGCAGAACAAAAAAGATGATCGAGGATATGATGGACGCGGTCGCGTGCGCCAACGAGTGTACGGGGCTGTATCAGAAAGTATCTTTGGACACCGATGAAATTGCAAAATTTCATAAGCAGTTTATAGAGGAAGAGGACTAAAAAGCCGCCCGCGCCGGTTGGCGCGGGCGGCTGTTTTTTTGTCTACTTATTTTTCAGATACTGTTTGTAAGCCTTTGTATCGGGCTTGCCGTCTTTGATTATGTAAACCGTTTTGCCCGACTTGCGGCGGGTTCCCTCGCGCTCGGCAAAGCAGACCTCGGTGTACTTCGCTCCCCGTTCCCAAAGCTTGCAGAATGTTGCAGAAAGCCTGTTTTCAATCGCGGTAAGCGCGGTTATTTTTTTTGAAAGCGACAGCTTGCCGAAAACGCTGAAATCGAATGCGATTTTTTCCTTATAGCCGTTCACCTGCAAATTTATCGCTGTATCATCAACGTTTAAATAAAAGGAAAGGGAGTTTCTTTCGGGGTGGAAAAGCGCGGCGTTTTCGATGCACACATCGCGCACATAGCCGTTGATAAGCTTTTCAATCGCGCCGCCGTACTTAATATTGCAAAACGCGCCGACCGCCGCACCGATAACGATTAATACGGGTGCGGAAATTAGCGCGGTCAGCTCTAAGCTGTATATATTCTGCGTTTTTGCAACCGTGTAGCAGATAATAAAGTACGCTATAACGGCGGCGCAGAATATTGTTGCCACAAGCCCTACGGCTTCGCCTTTTTTAAGTTTTGTAACAGTTTTTTCGTCCATTTTGTAAACCTCGTATATATTCTATCACCGCGCGGAAAATTCGTCAAGTGATTGAAAAAACGGCTGTTAAAATACAAAACCGGCGTCGAAAACCACAATATGTTGTGGTTGAAAAAATTGGAAACCACAAGTTTTTATTTTTTCAAAAAAAGGGTTGAAATTGTCGAAACCGCGTGCTATAATCACAGTACCACATTTTACTTATAATATTTTAGTAAGGAGCCGTTTTTTATTTTTTAAAACTTAATCTTTCTTTCATATACAAGACTACACAATTTGGCATTGTGTATCTCTTGATATTCTTGTATGTGAAAGAGTTGTAGCTTCAATGAATATTGTAAGTAAGGTGTGGTAACCGTAAGAGATACTACATAGCAGAGTGTGTCTCTTCGGAGCCACACTTTTTTTTATGTAGTAAAGGGGTATTACAATGCGAAAAATAAAAACAAGAAATCTATTGACGGTTATTCTTTCCGCATTTTGCGCGGTTTTTCTATGCTCGTCTGTTATTATGCTTAATGGCATAAGTAATAAGAATGCAGATGCCCAGACCTCGGCTTATACCGTTACCGTTGACGAAATTTATAAAGGCAACGGTAAAACAACCGTTAGCGCAACTGAAAGCGTTTTCGACGGCATTAATATGCAAAAGCTGTATGCTCAAATTACGGGTGATGCGAATGCTGATTATAGTACGGTAGCCGCTTTGGCAAGCGGCGATGTTACAGCAACGACATTGAGTGCAAATGCGAAGAAAATCAATTCGAGTTATAACGATATTATTGTAAAATTTGCGGGACTTGATTGGACTGCAACACTCTTGACGACAGATTCCAATCAAAACGTGGTGTTAACATTGTGGCTTGCTAGCCACTACATTTCCGGAGACCCTCTGGTCGATCAATGGAACACACAAGCCTCAAACACAAACGGACCGTATCCGAACGGTATGTATGGTACGAGTTATATCCGTGCCGCAGTCTTGAATAACGGTGGTAATTACGCCGCTACTTACAATGCTACAACGTTAACGGACGTTGCACAAGACGCAGATAATACTTTTGCAAGGTTTACAATGAACAGCGTTACCGATAACGTAACACAGTTTCTGGTTAAACCTGCTAACGTAGCCAGCTCGTCTAAAAGCTCTGTTCACAGAAACGATGTGGGCATTCCATACTTTGGTAATAGTTCAGATGCAAACGTAATTGCAACGTATACGCGTTGGTTGGAAGATTTATTGTGGCTACCCAGTTCGACTGAAGTGTTGTCGGGTAATTTATGGCAAACCACTGCAACCCAGAGAACAAATACGTCAACCGGTGTTTGGACCAGGTCTGCAGGAAGCGGACACTATTATTACGCACGCGTATTGACGGCATCCGGAACAGATGCTTACTATACAACTAATTCAAGATACGGGATACGCCCCGCGCTTTATTTGAATTTAACGCTTGCAGAAGGCAATGCTTCGGAAGCCATAAGAGTTCCGACTGTTGATAAAACGGAAGTTACTTACGACCCTTCCGCAACTCAATCTTTCACATTGGATTACGATGATACGAAAGTATCTCTTAAAAGCTTAACAGCCAAAACAACAAGCGGTGTGGATATTGCAAGTTCGACTTACTCTTTCAATCAGTGCGTTTTAAATGCTAAGGAAGCCGGAACTTATACAATGACGTTTGAAATTGTGCAGCCATCAAATCCCGATCAATTATATGAGTGGCAAGATTCAGAAACCAATTCGGACGATACCCGAACGGTTACGGTTACTATAAAGCGAAAAGAATACGGCGTGCCGACCATAAACAACAGTACGCAAACCTACAAGGGCGCAGACTATTTGTTTGACATTGATAGTCATTTCGACCCCGGCACAATGGAAATCGCGCGACCTAACGGAATTACGGGAGCGGGCGGCGTATATTCGGACGGATTAAGCTATGATTCAACCAATAAACAATTCACTGCAAAGAATGCGGGAACGTATAACGTAGTATTTAAACTTAAAGATACCGCTAACACGATATGGAACGTGAACGGCGGCACAACAGTGAACGACCAGACAGTACCCATAACAATAAATAAAAAGGCGCTCACGTTTACTTACACGCCCACGAACGCAAATATGGAATGGGGCTTGGGGGACGGCGGCAGTGTAACGCTGACAACGCCGACCGTATGCACGGGCGATAGCGTAGGGCTGTACCTGTACTATGTAAACGCGTCCGGAAACGAGTACAGACAGGGAATAGCCGGCAACGTGCTTGACGTATCCAAAATAACGAGCACAGGCGAATACACGCTGTGTGCAAAGTTAATTACGGATAAGACGGATACGGGCTACAGCGCTGACAACGAAAACTATACCATAAGCGAAAACGACGGCGTTTATAAATTGCCTGCAAATATAGTCATAAATGCGGCAGGCGTAAATGCCAGCAGTCTTAACTGGCAGTACCGCCAGACTGACGAGATAGCTACGAAAGATTTAATAGTCGGCGGACAGCAGGTGTCGTTGCAGTATACATCGGATAAGCAGTATTTTGTAACCGCGCTCGGCAACGATTATATGGAAATATACAGTACATATAGCAACGACGGGTACGTAAACGGCTTCAAGACGGTTGATGCGAACGGCAAAGTCGTTACAAACGGCTGCAGTGCGGTGGGCAAATATACGACCTATGTTGCAATCCACATCACCAACCCCGATTACGCATTCAAGCCTGAAAATATGCTTGATACGGACGATAAATACGGCTGGCTGAGCTATGAATGGGAAATTTCGCCGCGCGAGCTTGATTTTGCGGACGCGAAATGGGAGTACTCTTACGACAGGAACAACTGGTACGACTTTGACGCGGACGGTGACCCCGAATATACAATGTTGGGTGTTTACGTAAGGTTGAGCGATGCGTATCTCAGATCTCTTGGACTTAATGCCAACAGTGCCGATTCGGTTGAAATCATATACAACGACGGCAATAGAGACTACAACACTGGTTACGCACCGTTTAACAAAAAAGGGTCCAACACGATTACTGCCGAATTAACCATAAATGACAGTAACTATACGATAAGCAACAATACGGCAAGCAAAACCTTTGAAATTACCGCGAAACAAATTAAAATCAAGTGGAGTTCATCTGCGCTTGAATTTGAAACGAAGGATACAACGAGCTATACCTGGGGCGTTACGATAACCAACACCGATGGTGTGGATTACTCTGATTATATTGAGTATACTTTTGTATTCAACGACAAAGACGGTAACGAGCTTCGTCTTTCGCTTGACGAGGCGCGCGAATACTTCAAGGCTAATGCTAGCTCTGCCGCAGAAGATCTGATAAACGGAACGGTTTACGTTTCGGTTAAAGCGGATAGCGCAAGCGATTATATTATTACCGGTGCGGACCTTTCGCACAGCTTTTCCGTAGGCGAGGGCAAGGATACTATTAAGGTTGAAATCGAAGGAAGCGGTAGCGAGTACAAAAAGGTTGAATTCAGTATAACGGCTACGTTCGGCAGCTCATCTTTCACACAGTATCTGGACGTTGAAATTTACTCACCTGACAGCGAACTTTTGGATACGTTTAAGGCGAGCAATGCTTCGGCAATCCGTGAATATCTGAATACTCTCGATGCGGGAAATTATACATTTGGTATAGTTGCCCCCGATGACATTGCGGCTATTTATGCCGTAAGACCCGATGTTGTAACGTTTGTAATCGCCAAACAAAATGTTGAAGCTCCTACGGTTGTAAACTCCGACCAAATAATATATAAAGCGGCTGAATACTCTATTACGGATTATTTGTCCGGTTTTAATTCCGAGCTTATGGAAATCGATGAGCTTCACAGCGACACGGCGGGCAAAACTGCAAAAGATTACACACTAACCATAAATTTACTTGATAAAAACAACTACAAGTTTGTTTATCCGGAGACTTCGGCAACTCCTGCAAAGATACAAGTCAGAACGGCTTTGACGGACGGCGGGTCCGGTTCAACAAATATGAGCATTGCTTCGGACGGGTCATATGTGGATATTATCTGGACGATACAGAAATTTGTGATTACGGACAGTATGTTCAGTACGACTACCGGCGAACTTAAACTGCCCGCCCAGTTTAACGATTTACTGGCAAACGATTTGTTGCAAGTCGGTTATCAATACTATGCAGATAAAACGAGCAATGAACCCATAACCGAACTCAAAGCGGGCGAAACCTATTACGTTGTCGCAAGTCTTGGCGGCGAGAGTGCAAATAACTTTGTGTTTGAAAACCCGAGTCTGACTTCGGAAACCACGTCGCAGAGAGTAACGTTTAAGTCTCCCCAGTCAGGTTTCAGTGCAGTGCTTGGAAATCTTAAAAATTTTACAACCAAAACTTGGCTTGGGCTTCCTATATGGGCGTGGCTTTTAATCGGTTTATTCCTGCTGATACTTCTTATAATCATAATTGCGGTTGCATGCAAACGCAGGAAGAGCAAGGAAGAGAGAGCGGAAGCGAAAGCGCGCCGCGAGGAAGAAAGACAGTTACAGCGTGAAAAGCTCGAAGCGGAGCGTGAGCTTGCGAAAGCAAAGCAGGAAGCCGAGCTTGAGAAGATACGCGCGCAGGCGGGAATGGGAATGGTTGGCGCAGGTATGGCTACAATGGCTATGCAACAGCCCGCTCAGCAGGCACCCGCACAGCAGCCCGCTCAACAGCCGCAGATGCAGTCGCAGAGCGTACAGCAAATGCCTATGCAAATGCCTATGCAGATGCCTATGCAACAGCCCGTACAGGCGGCGCAGACTTCCGGCGGTATGAACGCAAGCGAAATGATGGCGATGATGTTTGCCCAGCTTGCGGGAATGAAAGCGGATAACGCGGATAAGGAAATTGCGGCTTTGAAGTCGGATAAGGAAATTACCGCGCTGAAAACCGAAATAGAAATTATGAAGCTGAAAATGGAACAGCTTAAAGAAAGCAAGTCCGTGCAGTCGGTCGACGGCAAGCCCGAACTTACGCCCGAATTCCTCGGTGCGGTGATAGCTTCCGCAATGCGCAGTAACGGCGTTCTGCCCCAGACCGCGCCCGTAGCCGAGCTCCCCCAGCAGATATCCGAAAATGCGAGCGTGAACTGTGAGTATCCGCCCGATGCTGTGATTACGACCACAACGACTGTTGATACCACAACCAAACCTCAGCCGAGAAGGACGGAGCGCGGTGCAAAGGACGAATTTATGGACGTAGACGGTTTCTACGACAAGTTCGAGTAATAAACGTTCCGTTTAATCGCGTAGCTTTATTACTAATCAAATTTATAT
>JAIDFD010000237.1 GCA_029054485.1 Clostridia bacterium
CAAAATCGTTTGCTTTTACCACAGAAGAAATAACCGCAATAATCACGCCGATTCCCACGCTTATAAATACTCCGCCTAAGACGAGGAAGAAAATTGTTGTCGGAATGCCGTATTGTTTGCTCGTTTTCTTTTTCATAGTTCCTTTAATTTTCCGTTTTCGAAGAAGTAAATGTTTTCGCGCTTATATCCGAAATTTCCGTCGGGCAATGCAATATGCGGCTCGAAAGTAAAGTAATCAACACTGCCAAGCTGTGCGCGGTTGCCCTTTTCGATATAAATTCTGTCCTCCTTGCACGTTGCAATCGAGTGTCCCAGATTGCCCATAAAGTCCAGATTCTTATAACCGCTTTTAGAAATCAGGTCGTTCATATAAAAGTAAAGCTCTTCAAAAGTAGTTTGCGGCGCGGCAAATTTTAATAGTTCGCCGTGCAGTTTCTTTTCCGTAAGCAACCCTTGTTTCCATTCGAAGTTGTTGATATTGTCCGCGTCCGTTACGACTGCACCGTTCTCAATAATTATCGTCCGCGCAAAATCTCCCCAAACGTCGCCGACCTGCGGACTTAAATCAACGGTGATTATATCGTTTTCGGCAATAACCTTTTCTGCCGTTTTATAGTGTCTGCCCGAAACGGATAAAACCGTATCCCCGCCCGAAAACACAAACGCGCCTACGTTCCAATACCAAAAGGAAGTTGCGCCGAGCGACAGCATTTTGTTCTCCGCAAGCCGCCTTATTTCAGTTAAGGTCATACCGGCGCGTATCTGACTTTGCAAAAATTCAACCGTCTGTTTTGCTATTTTTTGAACCTCGAAGTGTTTCATACAAAAATTTTAACACACGAACGGTAAAACCGCAATATAACCCTTTCAATTTGCAGCGGAAGATGTTATGATATTAGCAAGAGGTATATTATGAAAATTTTAGTTACGGGTGGAACGGTTTTCGTAAGCAGGTATGTAGCGGAATATTTCGTTAAAGGCGGACACGAGGTATACGTTTTAAACCGCAATACAAGGGCGCAGGTTGACG
>JAIDFD010000238.1 GCA_029054485.1 Clostridia bacterium
TCTAACCACATTTTTATTTAGGCATGTTACACGTCACAATTACCAGGCAAGCATAAAAACGCGGCGGCGCAATTTTTCGCCGCCGCGTCATTTTTTATTTATATCACTTTACAAGGCTTGTGCCTGTCATCTCTTTCGGAACGGGAAGTCCCATTACGGTTAAAAGAGTGGGGGCAAGGTCGGCAAGCACGCCGTCCGTGCGAAGCTTTGCATTTTTGTACTTATCGGATACAAGCACTACCGGTACGGGGTTTGTGGTGTGCGCGGTAAAGGGCGAGCCGTCCTCTGAAATAAGCTTATCGGCGTTGCCGTGGTCGGCGGTAAGAAGCGCCGCGCCGCCCATTTCCAGAATTTTGTCGCAAACCTTTTTAACGCACTCATCAACGGTGTTCACCGCTTTTACGACCGCGGGGATAATTCCCGTATGCCCTACCATATCGCAGTTGGCAAAGTTCAAAATCATTACGTCGAATTTGCCGCTGTCAAGCTCTTCCAGAACCTTGTCGGTGACTTCGTATGCGCTCATTTCGGGCTTTAAGTCGTAAGTTGCTACCTTTGGCGAGGGTATCAAATCGCGCTGTTCGCCCTCGTTGGGAGCCTCTATTCCGCCGTTGAAGAAGAACGTTACGTGCGCGTACTTTTCGGTTTCGGCTATGCGCAGTTGGGTTTTGCCCAGCTTTGAAAGGTATTCGCCAAGCGTGTTGTCAAGCGAAGTTTTCTTGAAAGCGATTTCAGTGTTTTCAAGTGTTGCGTCGTAAACGGTGAAGCAGACGTAAACGGGGTCTATAAAGCCCGTCTTTCTCTCGAACGCTGTTCCCTTGGGAACGATGAAGTCTTTTTCTGTGAACGCGCGGGTAATCTGGCGCGAACGGTCGGGGCGGAAGTTGAAGCAGATTATGCTGTCGCCCTTTTCGATAAGACCCAAAGGCTTGCCGTTTTCGCATACGTTGGTGGGGTTGATAAATTCATCGGTTACACCGTTTTTATAGCTTTCTTCAACCGCTTTAACGGCGTTTTCGCAGTGCAAGCCGTTGCCGAGGGTGAGCATATCGTAAGCCTTTTCAAGTCTGTCCCAGTTATTGTCTCTATCCATTGCGTAGTATCTTCCGCAGACAGAAGCAATTTTGCCGCAACCGATTTTTTTCATTTCGGCTTGCAGGTTTGAGATAAACTCCGCGCCTGAAGTGGGGGCGGTATCTCTGCCGTCCATAAAGCAGTGGACGAAAACGTCTTTAAGCCCGCGCTGTGCCGCCATTTTTAAAAGGGCGTAAAGGTGGGTGACGTGGCTGTGCACGCCGCCGTCTGACAACAGTCCGTAAAGATGCAACTTTTTGCCGTTCTTTTTCGCACTGTCAATCGCCTTGATAAGGGCGGGATTTTCAAAAAAGTCGCCGTCTGAAATTGCCTTTGTAATCTTCGTCAAATCCTGATAAACAATTCTGCCCGCACCCATATTCAGGTGTCCGACCTCGCTGTTGCCCATTTGTCCGTCCGGAAGCCCAACGCACATTCCGCTTGCGCCGAGGGTGGAAGAGGGGAAGTTTTTAATAAGCGCGTTTACGTTTTTGCTTCCGCTTAAAGTAATGGCGTTTCCCTCGCCCGCGGGAGCTATTCCGTAACCGTCCATAATAATTATCGCATAAGGAATTTTTTTCATAATTACCTCAATTATTTGTCAAAGTTTACGATAGTCGCAAAATCCGTTTTTAACGATGCGCCGCCGATAAGTCCGCCGTCTATATCGGGCTGCGCCATTAATCCCTTGCAGTTGCCCGCGTTCATACTGCCGCCGTAGAGGATACGCACTCTGTTTGCGTCTTTCACGCAGAACATTTTGCCAAGCTTTTTTCTTATGAATTTTATGGTTTCCTGAGCCTGTTCGTCTGTTGCGGTCTGACCGGTTCCGATAGCCCAGACGGGTTCGTAGGCGATAACGACCTGTTTAACGTCCTCAACGCCGTGCAAGCCGAATTCAAGCTGACGTGAAATTACCTTTTCGGTGTCGCCCGCCGCGCGCTCTGAAAGGGTTTCTCCCACGCAGACGATAGGGGTAAGCTCGTTTTTAAGCGCGGTTAAAGTGCGCTGGTTGACGGTATCGTTGTTCTCGCCGAAGTACTGCCGTCTTTCGCTGTGTCCGATGATAACGAATTTAACGCCGTAGTCTTTCAGCATATCGGCGGAAATTTCGCCAGTGAACGCGCCGTGGTCGGCGAAATGCACGTTTTGCGCGCCTATTTTAATTCTCGAGCCCTTTGCGGCTTTCGTCATGGCGGGGATCAAAATCGCGGGTACGCAAAGGCAGATATCGCATTTTGCTTCCTTTACCAAAGGTTTAAGGTCAGTAATTAATTTTGTACCGGTCGCAACCGTCATATTCATTTTCCAGTTGCCCGCAATAAAAGGTTTTCTTGACATATTAACTCCTTATAATTTTATGACTTATAAATGGGGCGGTTGCCCGCCCCCGTTAAATTTTTTTATTTCTTTTCGTTTAAGCAGGCGATGCCGGGGAGGACCTTTCCTTCAAACAGTTCAAGCGAAGCGCCGCCGCCGGTTGAAATGTGGGTTACCTTATCCGCAAAGCCCAACTGCTGTACAGCCGCCGCGCTGTCGCCGCCGCCGATAATGGTGGTGCACTTGCCGTATACGTCCGCAAGAGCCTGTGCAACCGCAATCGTACCCTTAGCGAGAGTGGGGTTTTCGAATACGCCCATAGGTCCGTTCCATATAACCGACTTTGCGCTCTTGATTTTGTCGGCAAACAGCTTTCTCGTTTTTTCGCCGATATCCATACCCATTTTATCCGCGGGGATTTTGTCTGAGGGTACGGTCTCGATTTCGATTTTTTCATCGATAGGCTCGGGGAAGTGGTCGGTCACAACCGTGTCAACGGGGAGCAAAAGCTCTTTGCCCGCTTTTTTCGCCTTTTCCATCATCTCTTTGCAGTACTCGATTTTTTCATCGTCCAAGAGTGAAGTTCCTACTTCGCCGCCCTTAGCTTTGATAAAGGTGTAAGCCATTCCGCCGCCGATAATAAGCGTGTCGCATTTTTCCAATAGGTTTGAAATTACGTTGAGTTTATCCGCAACCTTTGCACCGCCCAAAATAGCAACGAAGGGGCGCTTGGGGTTTTCAAGCGTATCTGCCATAACTTCAAGTTCTTTCTCGATTAAAAATCCGCAGACCGCGGTTTTGATAATGCCGTATTCAACGATAGCGGCGGTGGAGGCGTGCGAACGGTGCGCCGTGCCGAAAGCGTCGTTAACGTAAATGTCAGCATCGTAAGCGAGCGCCTTGCAGAAATTTTCGTCCTTTTTCTCTTCTTCCCAGTGGAAGCGCAGGTTTTCCAAAAGCACCGCTTCGCCCTCTTTCAAGCCGTCGCGTTTAGCTTTTGCATCGGGACCAATTACGTCTGTTGCAAACACGACTTTGCCGTTCAAAAGCTCGGTAAGCCTTTTTGCAACGGGTGCAAGGGTAAGCTTTTTGGGCTCGTCTTTTTTAGCCTTTTCGATTACGGCTTCCTTGGTGGTTTCGCCGGCGTCGACTTTTTTCTGGTCCTTTTTATTCAGCTTAACTTCGCTTGAAAAAATGGAGTGGGGCTTGCCCATATGCGAGCAAAGGGTGACCTTTGCACCGTGTTCCAAAAGATATTTAATGGTGGGAAGCGCGCCCTGAATTCTGTTTTCATCGGTGATAACGCCGTCTTTCATAGGTACGTTAAAATCGCAACGCACCAGCACCTTTTTGCCTTTGAGTTCTTTGAGATCCTTTACGGACATTTTGTTCATTGTGCTTAAACTCCTTCAATTAAATAAATTTTTACTTATTCTCAAATATTATAGATTAAAGTTTTGTGAAAGTC
>JAIDFD010000239.1 GCA_029054485.1 Clostridia bacterium
ACATAATATTTAAAAATAGCTGATTTTACTGAAATTTTCAAATAATCTGCATTATTTATAAATAAAGCTCGGAATTATAGTTGTTTATTGCGAATTTATTGAAAAATCTTTTATTAGCCTAAAAAAATTAAACAATCCCCCTTTCCAAAGGTCAAAAACAAGCTTTATTCTTCGTAAAAGCTGTGTTTTACGAACACTTGCTATTGCTCCATTTTGTACTGAATTTTACAGAAAAGGGGATTTTTTCGGCAGACTTCTCTTATTATGAGTACTGATTTCTACGTTCAAAGAAATAACAAAAATTTAGAAACTATCGAGAGATTGCTTGAAAACGATCTCCCGACTTTTTGCTACGATTATTTTCTTGCGATTGACAGTCAGACCAGCACTCTGACAAGACTCAACTATGGGCACGACTTAAAGATATTTTTCTACTTCCTAACTGAAAAGAGATTCCGTGGCAAATTGGTAAAAGACTTTACTTTGGACGATTTAAGCCAAATTACAAGCACAGACATTGAGTACTTTCTGGGGTTCCTCTCCCACTACACCTACGGCGGAAAAATTCATAATTGCAATGACAGAGCAAAGGCGCGCAAGCTCTCCTCAGTCAGGGCAATGTTCAAATACTTCTTTAATAAAGGCTTTATCAGCGTAGACAATTCTGCAAAAGTTTCCACGCCTAAAATTCATGAAAAACCTATAATAAGACTGGACGGCAACGAAATTTACAGCATAATTGATACCGCTGAAAGCGGCGCCGGGCTCACCCCCCATCAGCTTGCCTATCATGAAAAGAACAAAGTACGCGACAGCGCGATTTTAATGCTTTTTCTCGGTACAGGTATTCGTATCAGCGAGCTAGTTGGTCTGAATAACGATGATATAAATTTCAATGATAATTCTTTCATTGTTACGCGCAAGGGCGGAAGCAAGACCATTCTCTACTTTGATGATGACGTTGCGGCGGCATTGCAACGGTATATGGATTACAAAGATCAGATGGGTGATATTTTAAGAGAAACTACTGCGCTGTTTATTTCTAATAATCAAAACCGTATCACCGTGCGAGCGGTTGAAAATCTAGTCAAAAAATACGCTAAAATTGTGTCCCCTCTTAAAAAAATTTCGCCGCATAAACTACGCTCCACCTACGGCACTGCGCTTTACAAGGCAACAGGCGATATTTATATTGTCGCCGATGTTCTTGGGCATAAAGATGTCAACACAACTCGTAAGCATTACGCTGCAATCAGCGATGATAACCGGCGCGCCGTAGCCGGCAAAGTAAAACTTAAACGCGATGAAGACTAAAAAAGACAGGCAAACCGCCTGTCTTTAAAATTAGTTACTCGTCTTTGTCCATAATTATTTTATCAATTTTAATTACCGCATCATCGCGAATATCCAGACATTCTCCGCAGTTATCGCAGATTTTTTCCGGATTCAAGTCGCAGATTTCACATTCAAGGCAACCGATGCACTCCCTGTCATAC
>JAIDFD010000024.1 GCA_029054485.1 Clostridia bacterium
GCTTCGTTACGAAGCCGTTTTTTTTATATATTTTTAATCATTAATTTGATAATTTCTTCGTCTGTTTCCTTCATACCTATTCTTGCAAGGTCACAGACGTTGTCAATCGTCTTTTCTACAGCCGTATCCAGTATTCCGTCTCCGCCGGCAAAATTTTTGCCGTATCTTGCCATTTCCATTCCCAAAAGTCCCGCGCTTACAGCTGATGCGATTTTTGCCGCACAACTCGATTTCGCACCGTCGCAGATAATGCCTGAGTTTATCGCCAGCGCATTGACTATCGTGTGCGCTATCTGCTCGTAGCAGCCGTCATAGAGGTAGCAAACCCCCGCGCCCGCACCCGCGCCCGCGCTGACCGCGCCGCAGTAGGCTGAAAGCCTGCCGATTCCCGTTTTAAGGTGAATTGTTATCAAATCAGAAAGAGTAACTGCGCGTAAAAGCATTTCACGGTCTACTTTCAAATGGTTTGCATACACAACAACGGGCAAAACGGTGGTCATCCCCTGATTGCCGCTACCGGAAACTATTACCACGGGCAGGTTGCAACCGTTCATTCTCGCGTCCGAACCCGCCGCCGCGGTCGCCTTGGCGAGGTTATGAACGTCCCCGCCGAACGCCTGCAAAAGCACCTTTCCCACGTTCGCGCCGTAGTCGTTTTTCAGTCCCTCTTCCGCAATGGCGGTGTTGTACTCTATTTGACGGCTTATAATCTCTTCAACGTCGGTTAGTTTTACTCTGTCGGCAAATTCTACAATGTCGCGCACGTTAAGAATGCTTCTGTCAGTTCTGCCCTCTTCGGTAAAAAGTTTGCCGTCTACAATGCGCTCGCCGTTTTTTTCTACGGTTACTACGTTTGTGTGGTGACCCTCTATTCTGACGTATGCGCTGTCCGCGCCGCTGAAAACCTTTACGCCGATATCAAAAACACATTCCGAACGCGCTTTATTCACGGTAAAGGGAGTGCGCGCAAGATAACTTTTTATTTCTGCTTTTTGGACGTCGGAAACTTCGGACAAAACCTGCAGTTTCTTTTCGGCAACGCCCGCAACGATTCCCGCCGCCGCAGCCGCGGTGACTCCTTTCAGCCCGCCCGTATTGGGGACAATTACGCTTTTTACGTTTTTTAAAATATTGCCGCTGACCGAAATTTCAACCCGTTCGGGCAAAGCCCCCAGCGCGCTCTTTGCAAGCGCGGAAGCGTAGGCGAGAGAGATGGGCTCGGTACAGCCCATAGCGGGCAGCAGCTCTTCTTTTAAAATGCTTACGTATCCTTGGTAAATACTCTTTTTCATGCGTCCTCTTTAAGTTTAGAATAGCTTAATATGTAAAAAATGTCAAGTAAAAAACTATTGACTGTATATGGCGGAAAATGTTATAATATCTGTGTAAAAATCTATTAAAAAATTCGGAGGAGCGTATGGAAAAATCCGTTGAAAACGCACCGCGCAAAAACGGTGCGGTCGGAAGAAGCGTAAGGCTTTATTACGGTATTGCGCTCAGTGTTATGACGGCGGTCTGCGGCGCGTTTTTCATCGTTGCCGTATGGAACGTTTATCTCTTCGGCGATGGGTTCACCCGTGAAAAGCTGGTTGATAGTATAAACACTTTCGCGCTTGCGCCTTTTATAATCTGGGTAGTAATGTGCTTTGTCGGCTGGGTGCTTTGGGAGGTTTATCCGCCCGATAGCAAGAGGTATAAAAACGACGTAAGGTACAATCTTTACCGCCAGAAAAAGCGTATGCCCGAAACCGTAAGCGAGGAACTCAAAGCTTCGTACGACGCGGTAAAGCGCGAACAGAAAATAATGAAAATTTTGTGGAGCGTTGCGGGGGTAATCTGCCTTGCCGCGGCGGTTTACACGGTGGTATATCTCTGTCTGCCTTCAAGCTTTCCTTCCGTCATAAACAAGAGCGTACCCGTCTTTACAATGGTTAAAAGGGTTCTGCCCGTAGTTCTTGCGGCGTTTTTGGTTTGTTGCGGCGTTGCCGTTTACGAGGGCAAGTCGGCTAAAAAACAGCTTAAAGAAGTGCAAAAACTCACCGTCGGACAAAAGGTAAAAATCAAGCCCAATCTCTGGACGAAGTGGCGGGATAAAGCCGCGGAAAGAGCTGAAAAAGGCAGGCCGCCTAAAAAACAACTTAAAAAAGCGAAAAAACTTACCATTGGCGAAAATGTAAAAACAAAGTCCTCGCGTTGGGCAAATTGGTGTGACAAATCCTACAAAAAGTTTTATGCGGGGCTTGTTAAGTTTATGGACTTCAACTCAAAGCACTATGTTGCAATAATCCGTATCGCGGTCGCGTGCGTGTGCGTGGCGTTCGTAATCGCGGGAATATTCAACGACGGTATGAACCAGATGCTGAGTAAGGCGATAATAATCTGTTCGGAGTGTATCGGTCTTGGCTAAGATTAAAAACTTTTTTATAAAAGTCGGTCAGTGGTTTAAAAGACACGCACCAACCAAACGCCGACTCATTCAGATTTACACGGCACTTCTGTTTAACGCAAACTTAAAGGGAATTGTAAGCGGCGGCGATAACATAATTTACACGGGCGCAGTGAAAAATATCTGCTCGCCCGGACTGAACTGTTATTCCTGCCCCGGCGCGGTTGCGTCCTGCCCCTTGGGCGCGTTGCAAAACGCGATGGGCAACTCTGACGTGCGCGCACCCTATTACGTACTGGGAATTATCGGGCTTTTGGGGCTGATGTTCGCCCGCACAATCTGCGGTTTCTTCTGCCCCGTGGGGCTTGGTCAGGAGCTTTTGTATAAGATAAAAACTCCCAAATTAAAAAAGAGCCGCTACACAAGGATACTTTCCTATTTTAAGTACGTTCTGCTTATCGTAATGGTAATCGCTATCCCCGCGATTTACGCGGATATCCCCGCGTTCTGCAAATTCATTTGCCCTGCGGGAACGTCCGCCTCGGCTTTGCAACTGCTTAATCCGTTTAACGACGATAAGTACGGTATGCTCGGTTTCTTGTTCAGCTGGAAGTTTTTGTTGCTTGTTGCGTTTATCGTCGGCAGTATATTTATTTTCCGTTTCTTCTGTCGTTTCTTCTGCCCTCTGGGCGCGATTTACGGTTTCTTCAACAAGATTGCGCTGATCGGCGTAAAGCTCGACAGACAGAAGTGTATCGACTGCGGAATGTGTATACAGACCTGTCAGATGGATATTAAGCACGTTGGCGACCACGAATGTATCAACTGCGGCGCGTGCATTTCAGTCTGCCCCACAAAGGCGATAAGCTGGAAGGGCGAAAAGCTGTTCGTTAAAAAATCGGAAGTAGAGGAAGAAGTAAAAGCCCCCTCGCTCACCGCGGTGTTAGAGAGCGGCACAACCCTTAAAACGGCGGAAGAGGTTTCGGGCGGCAACGTTGTTGCCGAAAGCGCGAATAGCGAAGTTGCGGCAAATTTAAGCGTTGAAGAGGATAAGCCCGTGCAAAAGAGTGCGGCGGTAAAAGCCTTCAACAAGCGCGCGTTCTGGTTGCAGTTCAGCGCATGGGCGTTGGCTTTGTGCGTTCTGGTTGCATCACTCGTGTATTTCAACTTCTTTGCGCCGACATCGCCCGTTGTTGACAAGCTGCTCGGCACAGAGTGTCCCGAGTTCACGTTCACAACCGTGTACAACAGCAAGGGCGCGGGTGAGGGCGACGATAAGATTACAGAGATAAACACCGCCGAAGTCACCGCGCAGGGCAAAGTGCTGGTTCTCAACTACTGGTACACGAGTTGCGGACCGTGCGTGGCTGAATTGCCCGCTTTCAACCGCGTGAGAGAGGAATTCGGCGACGACGTTATGATAGTTGCACTGCACGCGGCTGGATTTGTTTCTAACTCGGAGATTCAGAAATTTATCGATACAACTAAAAACGATGGCGTAAATTTCTGGTCGGAGTACTCGCTGGTGTACGCACTTGATACCGATAATGTTAGCTATAAAGCACTTGGCGGAAGTTCTATTTATCCCATGACAATAATAGTTGACATGGACGGAGTAGTTTCATTCACTAAGCACGGACCTGTGGAAGAAGAGGATTTGAAACAGGAGCTTATCAAAGCGGGTGCAACCCTTGCACATTGATTGGAATTTAATACAACAAATTGCCCCGCGGCTTTCAGCCGCGGGGCAAAATTGTTTTACTGTTTTAGTTCTTTGTAATAGTTACATCGTATTCGCCGTCGACGTATCCGGTTGCATATGCTACAAATGTTATATATCCACCCGCTTCAAGAGTGAACTCGTAAGAGCATGTTCCAGCCGCAGTGTTGATTACTGTTGCCATTCCACCCTTGCCGTTGCTTTCGGCATCAGTCATTATTATTGCATTTGCATTATTTGCTACTGATATTGTATAGGTGCCGCCGTTAGTTGATACGAACATAAATTCGATACCGTCAAAATCGCTTTCATGAACGACAATGTGTTTTGTGCCGCCGTTATCATCGAAAGCAGCATCGCCGGTTGCCGTATACGGTTGAATGATTACGTTGTAGCTTACGGCTGTATTGTAAGGTCCTGCACAATAGAAAGTAAACGTTTCGCCCGCTTCAAGAGTGAACTGGTAAGAATCGGTGCCGTATACGTAGTCTGTAGAATCACCGTCAAAAATAAATGCGTCTTCACTATCGGTTGTGATAATAAACTGACCGCCTTCTTCAGAGGTGAACGTATATTCTACTCCATCGTTGGATTCGGAAGCCGAAAGCGTTACCGAGTTATTGCCTAATTTCATTTCACCGCTGCCAGAGATCTGCTTTTCAACTACCGTCCATTCAAGGGCGTAAATTCCGTTTACAACGTTGTTACTGCCGTCTTTTGCGGTGAGAAGGAACGCGTATTTTGTTCCGCTCGTGCAGGTAAGTTCAAGAGTGTCGCCATACTGGTACACTTTGCCGTTATAAACTATCTGTGCGAGGGGGGACTTGATTGCAAACGAATAATCGATTGAGCCGAGTACCAAGGGCTGGACATAAACCCAAACGCCATCGGGGTTGATTTCTTTATCGACAACAAACGCGGAATAACCGTTACTTGTAAGTTGAATAGCGTTGCTTTCGGTCAAGCCCTTTGAGGGTTCCACACCATCCTCACCCGAATCATCGCCGAAGAAAGGCTCAATTAAAGCTGCGGTTGCGTTGCCTACCGTTATGCTTGCGTTGCCCGTGCCTTCCACGGTAAAGGTTACTCTTTCGTTTTCTGCAAGGCAGATGTGGAGAGCGTTATCAATATTGAATCCCGACTTGTTGCCGTCAACGGCAATCGTGCAACCAGATACGGCGAAGGTATAAATGCCGGCGGTGGTTGCGGTGAATTGCGCGTAAGCATTGTCGCTTATTCCGCTTAAATCAATCTTATTTGTCGTGCCGATAAGAATGAAAGGATCGGTCTGCGAGCCCGCGCCCGTTGCGTCCATACCGTCTGCAGGCATATAATACTGGCAGGGAAGAAGCAAAGCGTATTCACCCGCCGATTGTGTTTCTTTCATCTGTCCCTTTGCCGCAAGACGCTGAAGGAAGGTGAAAACAGCTTCGTCAACGGGATAAACACCGTCCGAATTGACTTTGTCGGCATAAGCTTTAAGGAATTCGGAATAGTCGTACCTTGCCGTGAGAGTGTTGCCTTCGTAAATAGGGAAGATGTATCCCGTTGCCCAGTAGGGGTTTCCGCCACCGCTGGTTCCTAGGTCTATAATCGAACACTCGCCCACGCGGGAAAGGGTTTTTGTAAGATTTACAAGAAGCACAGGACCCGTTTTTGAACCAACGTGGTAATAACCGTCGTCGCCCAACACATACGCAAGCGAGCCATCGATAGTCATAAGAGTGAGGGTGCCGCTCTGCGCAGTATACTTTTCAAGGTTTTTGGGTGCTTCAACATAGGTGGTTTCGATTTCGGGCGGTTCTTCCGCGTCACCTGTTCTTTCAAGGTTAATGGTTACGCTACAGTCTGATTCCGCACAAATTCCAAAGAACTGGGTTGAACGCGAAATGTTGCCGCTTGCCGTAAGTTCAAGCTGGATTGTGCCTTTATTACCGCTCTTTGTATTGAGTTTGTTGTAAGGTACGCCAATCTCGTTCGTGGGAGTTTCTGCGCCTGTTGCGGCGTTGTACTGGTCAACCGTATAAACGAAACCCATACCGCTGAAATTGTACATAGTAGCGGCTGTGTTGCCCGTGGTTGTAAACGAAACGTTGTAGACGCCTGCCGCGGCAATCGTAGCCCAGTACTGGTTGTAGTCCAGCTTTTCACTTCCCTGAAAATTATCCGGATTGTTGCTGTCGTAACCCTCGTCCGTGCCGAGTTCTTTGTATGACTGGAACGTGAAGTAGGAGTGAATACCCTTTTTGAGATTGAGCGTAATGGTAGTAGAGCCGGATTCAACATATTCCATTGTTTCCGCGTCTTCGCCATCGTAATTTTTATCGTCAAAGGTGCGGTAGTATTCGATAGCGCTGTTGGGGTTGTCTAAAAAGCTGCTGGGAGCGTAGGTGAACTTGTAAGTTGCGTACCAGTTTTCATCGAAATCTACGTTCGTTGTTGCAAGGGTGTAACCGTAGGGGTAAACCCTTTCGCCAGTGCTTGACTCCGCAAGATAAACGGAGTAAGTTATATCCTCTTCGGGGGTAAAGTCTGTAAAGGTAGCTTTGCCGTTTTTGTTGGTGGTCGCCAAAAGGGGAACTCTGCCGTTATCTGTTTCTTTATAGACGTAGTTGGTGGTGTAATTCTGGTAATATCCGATTCTGAAGGTTACGCCTTCAATGCCGTTGCCGTTCTGGTCAACGGCTGTTACGGTATAGGCGGGATCTGCCTTGGGCTTATCTTTACAAGCCGCAAAGCCCGTTGCCGCCGCCGCAACGCAGGTAGTGGAAAGAAGGGCAATAAGCACTTTCTTTTTTACCGTCATAATTTTATCTCCTTATTATATATAATCAGTTTTGTGCAGTAAGAACAATAGTATACGTTCCGTAGCCGTCAAGGTAAAGGTCTTCGAATGTGTATTCGGATTTAACGCCGAGAAGCCGAACGTGCCATTTTTGGTTGTCTTCAAGTTCTGCCAAATCGCCATTGGTAACTTCAAGTACGCCGTTTGAGCCGAGGTCGATAGGCAGAGTGCAGAAGTCATTGGGACCGGTTACGCCCGTTTCTTTATCTGCCGCGCAAATCTGAACCTGAATCTTTGTGTTCTCTTCATCGTTGTCGGAAGTGCCTCTGGTGCCATCGGTAAGTCCGTTTACGGGCGTGCCGTCTGCGTATACCACCTTAATGGTGTAACTTGTTGCTTTGTTGCAAGCGGTCATTGTCAAGCCCATACATAAGAC
>JAIDFD010000240.1 GCA_029054485.1 Clostridia bacterium
GTGCCCACACTGAAAGACGGCGCAACGTTCACGTTCAACGGCGATACGCAGGGTATTACTTCCTCGCTCGATAACTGGGACGGAGAGTATATGGAATTTGCCGCTAACTCTATCCACGAGGCAAGGAACGCGGGAAGTTATACGGTAATAATCAACATCAAAGAAGAGTTCGCGGGGAATTATATTTTTGTACTGCCCGAAAGCACTGCCGAGCCGATGAAAGCGATTGTAAGGTACGCGCTCGCAGACGAGGAATTGCCCGAGCTTTCAAACAATTCTTCAACCGCCTCGTTTAAGTGGACGATAGAAAAGTACGTCATTGACACAACGGCTTCATCGGCGTGGAATTTTGCGGCTAATGGTGCAAGTCTTAATTTGCCCAACTGGGTAAAGGCGTTGACGGCGGGCGCGGAGCCTACGCTGAATATTCAGGTAGTCTATTACGACACTGATGGCAACCCTCTGACCGAGTACGAATTAAAGGGCGGCAACAAGTTCCTTGTGGCGGCGTACGTAGACCCCGCATGTGCGGACTTCGGTAACTTCGAGTTTAAAAATCAGGCGGTAGACCCGATGACGAGCCTTACCACTTCGCCGCAGACGGCGTACACCGTGCCTGTGAGCGGCGCGGCGGCGTTTATCGGCAACGTCAAAGATTTCGTAACAAAGACGTGGTTGGGACTTCCTATCTGGGCGTGGCTTGCGATTGGGCTTGTAGTGCTGATACTGTTGATAATCATAATTGCGGTAGCGTGCAAGCGCAGGAAATCGAAAGAAGAAAGGCAGGCAATCAAAGAGCGCAAGGAAGAAGAGCGGAGAATCCGACAAGAGAAGCTTGAAGCGGAGCGTGAGCTGGCGAAGGCAAAGCAGGAAGCCGAGCTTGAGAAGATACGCGCGCAGGCGGGAATGGCAGGCGTAGGTATGGCAAGTATGGCAATGCCTCAGCAAGTGCCGCAGCCAATTCCTATGCAACAGTCCGTACAGCCTTATCCGGCGCCCGTTCAACAGCAGATGCCGTTACAGCAACCTCAAATGATGCAAACGCCCGCGCCTCAGGCTTATGACGGCGGGGCGATGGCAAGAATCGAAGCGGAGCTTGCGGCAATCCGCGAAGAGCAGAAGAACAAGACCGAAGCGGAGCTTGCCAATGCAAGACTTCTCGTTGAGTTCGAGCGGTTGCGCGGTGATATGAAACAGCTTGGCGGTGCGGTGAATTATAGCGGACAGACGGGCGGTGTGCATAATACCGCAATACCCGCGGACGTAGTGATTGCGCTTTTGGAAGCTGTTAAAAGCGGCGGGAGCGTTGCGCCGTTGAACATAACCAACGCGCCTGCGCCGGCGGCAATACCGCAGAGCGTGGAAGAGAGCGCATCGCAACCTGTAATGGCGCAGTATCCGTCCGATGCGGTGATAACGACAACCACAACGGTGGACACCACAAAGGCGAAGCCCATAGTACGCAAGCGAGACGAAGACGGAAATTTTGACATAGACGGATTCTATGACAA
>JAIDFD010000241.1 GCA_029054485.1 Clostridia bacterium
ATAATAAGCGCAGTTCGGTCACATCTGACCGACGGAATGGATTCGACTTTTACTGCGGAAAACCTCACCAAAGACGTTATAAATAACTGCGGTATCAATTTGACTTATTCATATGATAACAAAGACGAAATCAACGCCTTTATGCAAGAGTTTAATTCCGTAAGCGGAACTTCGTTCGGTACGGCGTCGGACGACTTTTTCTGGGACGGTCAAAGCGGTTCGGCGGAGTATAGCAAAAGCGTTTCCGTCTACGCGCCCGACGGCGCGCCCGCGCTCGGTCTTGCAAATCTTCTTGCGGGAGAGGCGGAGTTTGACGTTGACGTGAATTACAACGTGGTTGACTCAACTCTTATTCAGACTTACGTTGCGGGCGACTGCAAAGCGGATATTTGCGTTCTTCCCGTAAACGTAGCCGTAAAACTTTTGGGCAGCGGCGAAAAGTATAAACTTGTGGCAACCTTAACGCACGGCAACTTGTATCTGCTTTCAAACGACGGTACGAAGATTACCTCTGACAACTTGTCGCAGTTAAAGGGTAAAAAGGTCGGCGTGGTAAATCTTGCGGCAGTCCCCGGTCTTACGTTTAAAGTCATTTTAAAAAACAACGGCATTGACTTCGTTGAACTTGTGTAATGTTTAAGCGGTTTTTCATTAAGAGAAAACTGGATATAATCTGTTCGGTCGGTGCGCTTGTCTTAATCGCGTTGGTGTGGGTAATAGCATATTACAGCGTAAAAAACGAGTATATAATTCCGTCGTTTGGCGATACTGTCAAAAGTTTTTTTAACTGCTTAGGGCAAAAAACTTTTTGGACGGCGGTTGGATTTACTTTTTTAAGAACGGCGGTTGGATTTATAATTTCTTTCGCGCTTGCACTGCTTTGCGCCGCGCTCTCCGCGTGCAGTAAAATTTTTTCTGCCGTGTTAAAGCCCTTTATGGTGATATTGCGCACTCTGCCGACGTTGGCGGTAATTTTGATACTGCTTATCTGGACTACGCCCAAAACCGCGCCGGTTATAGTTACGGTATTGGTTCTGTTTCCTATGATTTACTCGCAAATCACCGCCGCAATCGGCGGGATAGATGAAGGATTGAAGGAAATGGCGGAAGTTTACGATATAAGCAGAAAAGACAGACTTTTTAAAATTTATCTGCCGTCCGCGTGTCCCAACGTGCTTTCGCAGACCGGTGCGGATATTTCGCTCGGGCTTAAAATAATGATCTCCGCCGAAGTGCTTGCAAGCACATATAAAAGTCTCGGAAATCTAATGCAGGCGGCAAGGCTTTATCTTGATACGCCCCGACTCGCCGCTCTTACGTTTGCAGCCATATTAATAGGCTTTATAGTGGAAATCGCCTTTTCGCAGTTTTCAAGGATAACCTACAAATGGAGCAAAAAGGAGGGCGGCAATGATTGAGATTAAAAACCTCTGTAAAAGCTACGGCAAAAACGTCGTTTACAACGATTTCAATCTTACCATTGAAATGGGCAAAAT
>JAIDFD010000242.1 GCA_029054485.1 Clostridia bacterium
TGGTATCGCAACCGGAAAAAGCAACCGCAGTCGTTGCGCTCATGGTCAAAGCAACTATTGCCGCCAAGAGTTTTTTGTTGTTCATGTGTTTTCTCCTTAAAAAAATTTTAATCGGTGTGAACCGTAATTAATGAAGTTGTTTTGTTTTTAACCGAGGTAATAACCGCAGTTGAAAAGCCACTGGTCGGCTTCGGAAGATTTGTAACCATGAGTTTCAGCCCAGCCCCTGCCGTCCATAAAGTAACGCTGTGCAACCGAGTAGTTCTGTAAGAATACCTGTAACTCCGCCGTAACGGGGTAGCAACCGTCGGTATTAGTGTACTGCGAGTAACTCTCCACAAACGAGTCGTAGTTGAAGCCGTTGAGATTTCTCGTGGAAACCAGTCCGTCCATAAAGCCCAAGGTAGAGTCGGTTACAAGAAGTATGCTGTCTTTATTTACTTTTGCCCAGAGAATTTCGCCGAAGTTTTCGCCGTCCCAGCGGTGCCAGAGTCCGTCCTCTTCATTGAATTTGTATTCCGAGCCTAAAAAATAATTTTTGTTGTCTGCGTATTTCCAAGTCTTTCCAGTCTGCTCCCAGTCCTCGCCAAGTGCGGAAAGCTGGGTTTTGCGGGCTTCAAAATTCTCTTTGGGTTTGACGGTGACTGTGGAGTAATCCGATTCGTCCGCCTCGCCCTGATAACTTACCTGAAAGTCGATATTGAAAGGGAACCCGATATTTGACACGCGGCTGTTAAATCTTATGACGTATCTGAACACGTTGTCGCCGATTTCTTCCTTGGCAAGCTGTAAGTCGTACCTGAAATTTTTGGTATAGCTTGAACTTGCGCCGCCCGTATCCTGCACGGTACAAGTCGGACTTATAAACTGCCTGGAACCTGTGTAAATATCCGCAATAGGATTAATTTCGTTAGCAGTTACGTCCACTATCGATTCAATAGAGTACTTACCCGCACTCTTGGGACAGTACAAAAAGTAAATGCCGTTTCTTGCCTGTTCGGCAGACGTAAAGGTCGCCCTGTAATAGCCCGTTGCGGTAATTTCGTACTCGTTGTACAAAATCCCTTTGCCTCTTATGGTTGTTATACGGTACAGCTCAATCTCTACTTCGGGGGCGTCGTTGGTAGCGTAATAAATATTGGGGTTGTAGGTGTAAGCCGCGTCCAGCCCCGAAAGGGTTACGCGGTAGTCGCCGTCTAAGGTTGCAACCGCTATGCCGTCGCTATCGAAAGGCGCGGTTGTTATGCCGTTGTAACCCGACCACTGCGCGGTAACATCGTTAACAGGAACGTATGGTTCGCCATCGTAAACGAGGAAAACTTTGAAGTTGTCTTCGCTTACCTGATTGTTGCCGCCTCCGTTGTTGCCGCCAAGAGTGCCGCCCGTGGAGCCCGCGGGCTTGGAGTAGCTTCCGCAACCCGCAAAAAGCATAACCGAAGCGAAAACCGCCGCCGTTATGGAAATCAGTTTTTTCACGACTTGCCACCCCCTTTCTTTTTAACGGTAAAGAAACTTTTAACGTCTACCCATTTAAGTTTTCTTACCACTATGTCGGCAACCCACAGC
>JAIDFD010000243.1 GCA_029054485.1 Clostridia bacterium
TCGTCGTCATCGTCAGATGTGTATAAGATACATTTATTATAGTATATATAGTAATAGTGGCGGTGGAATTGTGTATATCTTTCCAAAACACCGCAAAACCGTATATATAATAACAAAAAACCGCCGAAAAAGCAACAAAATGAGGGCTATTCCGTTGTGGAAAAAGGCAAAATTTTAAGTTAATAACAAAGTTGACAATTTGTGGGTAAGTGGAAATAAAAAGAGCTTGAAATTTTTTTATAAATAGGAAAAAATGTAAAATAACAGCAAAAAAAGGGTTGTCCACCGAAATTTGTTAATTGTGGAAAAAAACAGCGGTTGATAATTTGTTTTAAATCCGCCTTTGTGATATAATGAAAATATGGATACGGAAAAGTATGCGGAAATAATTAAAAACAGTTGTTCGGAAAAATTCGGACAATTTGAAAGATTACTGCTGGAATATAATAAAAAGTGTAATTTAACCTCTATTACGGACGAAAAAGAGGTTTTTATAAAGCATTTTTTAGACAGTGTTTCGGGTGAAAGTTTTTTTCCTCAAAAAGCTGAAGTTGTTGAAATCGGTTCGGGCGGGGGATTTCCGTCCATTCCTCTTAAAATTGTAAGGGATGATTTGTCCTTTACATTGATTGAAAGTACTGGTAAAAAATGCACCTTTTTGAACGAGACTGTGGAAAAACTCGGCTTAAACTGTGTACAAGTTAAAAATATCCGTGCCGAGGACGGGGCAAAAGACAAAAATTTAAGGGAAAAATTCGACGTTGCCTGCGCGAGAGCGGTGGCAAGACTTAACGTTTTGTGCGAGTATTGTCTGCCCTACGTCAAAGTCGGCGGATATTTTATTGCCTACAAGGGCGAAGCTTCGGAAGAGATAAAGGAAGCCGAAAACGCCGTTAAGGTTTTAGGGGGAAAAATAGAAGAAGTTTTATCCTTCGATTTACCCGAGGGCGGCGGCAAAAGAAATATAATCAAAATTAAAAAAATAAAGCCCACCCCGCCCGGGTATCCGCGCGGTCAGGGCAGAGAACGGAAAAATCCGCTGTAAGGAATTATTATATATGTATAAGACGTGCGCGTTCAGCGGTCACAGAAATTTAAAAGGTTACGACTTTGATTCCGCCCTTATGGACAGGGTCATCTTGAACCTTATAAAAAACGGTACCGAAAATATTTTATGCGGAATGGCTCTGGGCTTCGATATGGCAGCTGCCGAAAGCGTGATAGATTTTAAAAAAAAGTATAATATAAAGCTTACCGCCGTTCTTCCGTGCGAGGACCAGAGCGAAAGTTTTTCACAGGCGAACAAAATACGGTACGAAAGAATACTTCGCTGTTGCGATGAAGTGATCACCCTTTCGAAAGAGTATTACAAAGGCTGTATGCACGCCCGCGACAGGTACATGGTTGAAAATTGTCAGGCTCTCGTATGTTTTTTGAGAAAAAACAGCGGCGGAACCTACTATACCGTAAACTACGCAAAAAAACTTAATATTCCGTTAATAGAATTATAAACCCCCTTCCGTCACGGAAGGGGGTTTATAATGTTAGTTACCTTGTCATCATAAGCGTAGTCGAAGAATCTTTATACAATTTTCACCTCATAAGTAACAAAACTCCGCTTTGCGACAGCTTCCCTAAGGAAGCCTTAAATAAGGTTTTTACAAAAAAGCCTTGAAAGCGTCGGCTTCTGCCTCGCGCACGTTTCCGTTTTGAATGTAGTCCAAAATAAAGGTGGCAACCCCTTCTGCAATAATTTCGGACATTTTATATACAACGTTCAGTCTGGTTGCGGAAAACAGCGCGTAATTGAACACCGATTTTTCCGCGATAATTCCCATAATAGAAATATCGCCCACCTTTGAAAGGCGTTTGTTAGCTCCGCTCCCGGGCTTGATTGCACGGCGGGCTATTTTTATAAGTCCGATATCGCCCGCAAGTCCCACTGCCGCATCGATTGCGATTACGGGGCTCGATGGGTGGGTAGCCTTTAAAAATTCGTTCATGTACTTCACTTCGTGCGCGGTGATCGGTTTTGACAAAGTTCCGTAAACGTAGCAGTTTGTGCCGGCAAGCCTTTCTTTAAGTTTGGTTCCCGTAACGGGACCAAGCGAATCCCCTACCGACAAATCACTGCCGATGCAGAGAATCACGGGAGCGGCTTCCGCAGTTTTAATTAATTTTTTAAGAGCTAAGCACACACCGCCGGGTGCCAGCGAATTATATAAATTAAAGGAGTAGTCCATAATTCACCTCAGGCAAATTTATTGACATCTTTCTCATTTATTATAATTAATCCTTTTAAATTGTGTTCGCAGGTTGGTTTTAAAGCATATAAATAAAAGACGAAATTGTAGCCATCTCCGTGAGAGGTTGGCTTGACCGCAGGTCAAGACGGGCGACTTTAAAAAAAATTATCCACACAAATTCCACAATTTAACAACTATCCACAAATTTGCCTTTTGACCAAAAAAGCGGTTTCGGGTAATTTTATCCACAAAAATTGCTCAAACTAACCTTAAAAGGGGCTTTTTACCGTTTTAAGGCTTCAAAGGCAAAAAATTTATCCACAGAGGATTTAATCCGCCCCAAAAAAGTCTGAAAAAATTATCCACAGACATTAAAAACTTATCAACAATTCCAGAAAAAGTCAAAATCGACCGCGCTTTGTGTTTCACGTGAAACATTACCCATACAAAAAAATCGGGGTAAGAGTTTCACGTGGAACGTAAAAATCGGGCAAATCGGGGTGGGTGCAATGTATTTTGCCCGCTGTACCGCCCTTTTCAGGTAACAAAGTCGGGTAATGGATAAGGTGAAAAACAGATAAAATTTGGGTGAGAGTGACAAATACAGACTTCATTTACTTGAAAACCTCTCCCCGTTGTGCTAAAATGGTTTTATGCGGTAAAGGCAGCCGCAACTTTATTATTTATAAGGAGTTTTGTTTTGAGCAGAAAAGGAAAAATTATAATGTGGTTCATTGTACTTGTCCTCATTGCCGCGGTGGTCGCGATCGTCGTAACCAACGTAATGAAGGGCGGAGCCAAGAAGGTTGAAATTACCACCTTTATGGGCTACATGGAAAATGCAAGGTATTACGACGAGGACGGCAAGGCTCGCGTAAACGGAGAAAACAAAGTGGTCGACGAAGAGGGCAATGTCCTCGAAGGTTACACCGTAAACAGCAACGGCGTAATCGTCAAGGTTGACGAAAACGGCAAAGAAGAGCCTTTAATAGTAATATGGAAAGTTGCCGCAAAGGACTACGAGTACACGGGCTACACCAAAAACTCTAAGGGAGACTACGTCAAAACCTATTACTGCTACGGTCCCTCTACCTTCGGTTCGGGCAGTCTTGACCAGATCGATGAGTGGCGAAGCTGGGGCATCGTAGTTGACCAGACCAACCCCAATGCGGGAAGTTGGTGGTCCCCAGTTTTATACGTTGTAATGATTGTTGCGGTGTGCGTAGTGTTCTTCCTCATTGTCCGCTCTTCGATGGGCGGGGCAGGCAAGGTAATGAGCTTCGCCAAGACCAAGGCGAGAATTTCCACTAATATCAAGGTCCGCTTCGCCGACGTTGCGGGAGCGGAAGAAGAAAAAGTGGAGCTTGCCGAAGTGGTTGAGTTTTTACGCCAGCCCAAAAAGTTCTCTGATTTGGGAGCGAGGATTCCCAAGGGCGTTTTACTTGTAGGTCCTCCGGGAACGGGTAAAACCTTGTTCGCCAAGGCTGTTGCCGGCGAAGCGGGTGTTCCCTTCTTCTCGGTTTCGGGTTCGGACTTCGTTGAAATGTACGTTGGCGTTGGTGCTTCGCGTGTGCGTGACTTATTCGAAATGGCAAAAAAGAACCAGCCCTGCATAATCTTCGTAGACGAAATCGATGCCGTGGGCAGACACCGCGGAGCGGGACTCGGCGGCGGCAACGATGAAAGAGAGCAGACCTTGAACCAGATTCTCGTTCAGATGGACGGCTTCGAGTCAAACGAGGGCGTAATCGTTATGGCGGCGACCAACCGTGCCGACATTCTCGACCCCGCTCTGACACGTCCGGGCAGATTTGACAGACAGGTATTCGTAAACCTTCCCGACGTCAAGGGCAGGGAACAGATATTGAAGGTCCACGCACGCAACAAACCCCTTGCTCCCGACATCAACTTGAAAAATATCGCAAGACTTTCGGCGGGCTTCTCGGGTGCCGACCTTGCAAACCTCTTAAATGAAGCGGCAATCCTCGCCGCCCGCAATGACAATAAATTTATAACTAATGCAGACCTCTTTGAAGCTTTTGACAAAGTTGCAATGGGTCCCGCTAAAAAGAGCAAGGTTGTAACCGAGCAGGAAAAACGCATTACCGCATTCCACGAGTCGGGTCACGCGATACTTGCAAAGCTTTGCGAAAACTGCGACCCCGTCCACGAAGTAACGATAATCCCCCGCGGGCAGGCAGGAGGTTACACGATGATGAGACCCGAAAACGACAGATCGTACTACTCCAAAAACTTTATGCTCGATGATATCTGTATGGGGCTTGGCGGCAGAGTTGCCGAAGAGCTGGTTATCAAAGATATTTCATCGGGAGCTTCCGGCGACATTAAGTCGGCTACTAAATTCGCCCGTGCAATGGTCACCGAACTCGGTATGAGCGACAAACTCGGGCTTGTAAGTTACAGCGATGATTCACAACCCGTGTTTATCGGCAAGGATATGGCTACACGCAGTGCCTATTCGGAAGAAACGGCTAAAATGATAGACAACGAAGTCCGCAACATTATTCAGACCCAGCACGAGCGTGCGAGAAAGCTTTTAAGCGAAAACCGTTCTATTCTCGACAATATGGCAAGAGTTCTTATCGAAAGGGAAACTATCTATATGGAAGAAGTTGACCTTTTAATGCAGGGCAAAACCTACGCTGAAGTTATCGAGTTTATGGATAAAGCAGACGAAAAGAAGGATGCAAACCCCTTCAAAAGGTACGAAAGTTAAAACGTTTCACGTGAAACTTAAGAGGAGATTATGGGAAAAATTATAGCATTTACAAACAAAAAAGGCGGTGTTGGAAAGACCACCACCGCCGTGAACATGGCGGCTTACTGTGCCGGAGCGGGCAACAAAGTACTCGTTGTGGACATTGACTCGCAGGGCAATGCGACTACTGCCCTCGGTTTTTCAAAGGGGGCTTTGAAAAAATCGGTGTACAACGTACTGGTCGACGACGATACCGCCGCGGCGAATATCCTGAACACCAAAGTTCCCGGTCTTGACATTTTGCCCGCAAACGTGGATTTGAGCGGAGCGGAAGTAGATATTGTATACAAGCGTAACCGCGAAAAGCTTTTGAAAGAGGCGTTGGAACGGGTTAAGGGCGAGTACGATTACATATTTATCGACTGCCCGCCCTCGCTCGGACTTCTGACAATAAACGCGTGGGTGGCTTCCGATTCGATTATAATCCCCCTGCAAAGCGAATATTTCGCCTTAGAGGGCGTAAGCCAGCTTATGAGTACGATAGCCCTCGTAAAACAGCATTTAAACCCCAATCTGAAAATCGAGGGCGTAGTAATCACTATGTACGATGGCAGGGCGTTAATTGCAAAGCAGATTACTGCCGAGATAAAGAAGTTCTTTAAAGATAAGCTGTACGAAATTATTATCCCCCGAAATATCAGGCTTGCCGAGGCTCCCAGTCACGGCTTGCCCATTATGTTGCACGACCCCCACTGCGTCGGAGCGAGAGCTTACGAGGCATTGACCGAAGAATTTTTGTCAAAACAGAAGTAAATTATAAAGAGGTGAAATTAAATGGCTAAAGGATTAGGCAAGGGGCTCGACGCCCTTTTCGGAGAAACCGAGGCGGCTTACGAGCAGGCCTTTGAACATAGAAGTGCTTTCGGATATACCGAGGAAGAGGCGAAAAACGCCTCCGATATGGAACTGGACAAAATTACCGCAAACCCCAATCAGCCCCGTAAAAACTTCGATGAGCAGGCTTTAAAGGAATTAGCGGAATCTATAAGACAGCACGGCGTGATTATGCCAATAGTCGTCAACGACAACGGCGATGGTACATATATGATAATCGCGGGCGAAAGACGTTTCCGTGCAAGCAAGCTTGCGGGACAAAAGACTATCCCCGTAGTTATCAGAAAATATAACGAAAGAGAAATTAAGGAAATTTCGCTCATTGAAAACCTGCAACGTGAGGACTTAAACCCCATCGAAGCGGCTACGGCAATGAAGCAGTTAATGAACGACTACAAGCTGACTCAGGACGAGCTTGCCGAAAGGATAGGCAAATCCCGCCCCGCAATCGCCAACACGTTAAGGCTTTTGAACCTCTGCCCCGAGGTTATCTCACTGGTTGCCGAGGGCAAACTGTCGGCTGGACACGCACGAACAATCGTTCTTTTACCTCCGCCCCAGCAGATAGAGTTTGCTAACGATGCGGTTAAAAACCAGACCTCGGTAAGAGAGCTGGAAAAGAAAGTGCGCGCGTACAGTATCCCGCCCGAGGTGTTGGAAGAAAAGAAAACCAAGAAGCGTGCGTTGGCTTCGGTTGAGTTGAAGCATTTAATCGAGAGAATGAGATTCACGTTCCGCACTAAAATCAGTCTTATCGGAACCGATAAAAAGGGTAGGATTTACATTGACTACTATTCGCGCGATGACCTTGATAGAATTTCAGAAATTCTTGACATCGTTGACAAACAATCCTAATAAACGTTCCGTTTAATTGCGTATCTTTATTGCTTTGGTAATTGATTGACCAATCTCAAATCAAACAAACAATGTTTGTTTCGTATCTTTACTGCGTTAGCTCTTGTTTTACTTAGAGCAAGTCAAACGAAAAATTTTCGGGCGGGGCGGACTTTCAGTCCGCCCCGCTCTTAATTATTTAGCTAATTAAGACGAGTTATTTCGCCATCGCTACGCTCGGGCAGAATGGCAAGGCTTACTACGCTCGAAACGACGTTGGGGGATTCTTTATCGAACATTTGTTTTGGTTTAATTGACATAAAACGTAATACGCCCCGCGCACTTCGTGCGCGGGGCGTAAGATTTATTTATAATTGATTAGTGACAAGTCAATCAAGTAGCTTAGTAATTAAGATACATCGCAAAGCCTAAGGCTTTTCGTTTGACTTGCGATAAGTCAATCAAGTGACCAATGCAATTAAGATACGCGGTTAAGCGGAACGCTTATTACATGAGGGCTTTGCCCTGCTTGGTACCGATTACGGTGAACACCTCTGCCTCGTTGCCGGTTTTGGCATCGATATAGATATAGTAGGTGTTGCCCCCGAATGTGCCGTAGAATTCGTAAGCCAGCACTTCGCCGTCCTCGCCGGGGATAACCGTCAGACGCGAGCCGTCCACTTCAAATCCGCTTGCAAGCTTGCTTTCAGCTTCGCTCTTGGAAATCGTAGCACTGCCTGCTTCTCTTTCAACGTGGTTCAAAACGTAAGAGATTCCTTCAAGACCGGTAACGATACCTCTCTGTTCGCAGACTTTGACTTTAATCATATCGGGGTAGAACACAATGCCGTCCTGCTCGTAAGCAAAGTTCAGGTTGCAAACGGTTCCGTTTTCGCTGGTCCAGACCGCCTTCATATTGTCATAGCCGAGGTCAGCTAAAAAGTCCTGTGCAATATCGATACATCTCTCTACCGAGAAGTTGTGGTCGTAGCAAGCTTTGTAGCTGTTGAACATTACAACCTTGCCGCCCTTTTTGGAGAGCTGAGCCATCATCTCGCCGTCATCGGTTTTGATTGTAAGGTTGTAGCACTCCAACTGTTCTGCAACAGTTTCGCCAGTGCAACGCACGTCTGTGGGCTTGTAGCTTTCAAAATATTCCATTGCAAGCTCTTCGGCTTTCGTTGCGTTGATTTCTTCAAGATTTTCAAGGTTCTTCGCGGTTACCTTTTTAATGCTGTCCGAGAAAGGTCCGTCGTGAATTTCCTTGGGGGTTTCAATCGCGTTATTTTCAAGGTCGCCGAAAGAGGTTGAAAGGTTGCTCTCTCTGCCCTTCATAGCCTTGATCATATCCTTTGCCGAAGACGTGGAAGTAATCTCGTTGAGAATACGCTTCATTTCAAGGTTGGTTTCGTACATATAGCTTATGGTCGCTTTCTGGCTGTCGGTAAGCTCGCCGCCGTTAGCTACGGTGTAAAGCATACCCTGCGCACTGTCCGCCATTTTGTTCACAAACCCCGTCATATTCTGGGTCAAATTGCTTTCAATGGGCATTCTTTCAAGTACGACTTCAGCCATTTCGCTCTCTATTGCAATATCGCTGAAAAGTCTTACTTGCTCGTTCGCCGAGTTGGAAACTCTCGCCTTTGCAAGATTGGTGTCAAGGTTGTCAACAATGGAGTTCAGCTCGTACAGCGACTGCGTGTGAACGTCCGCCATATCCGCCTGCATACCGTTATAGTTGAGCCAGCCGAAAGTGAGCATAGTGCCCAAAGCAAGGGTAGTTACGCCGAGGGATATAACCGCCGCAAGCCAGCCGCCCATACCGGGAGCGTGCTGTCTTTCAGCCTTGTCCGCACGCTTTTCCGCGCGTACTTTAAGCGCATGCTCGCGCTTTGCCTGCTTTTCCGAAATACGTGCTTCACGCTTTGCGATGCGCGCTTCTGCTTTTGCCTCGCGCTCTTCGCGTATACGCTTTAAACGCGCTTCCTTTGTTTCGTGTTTAAGCATATCCCTGCGCTCGCGTCTTTTTTCTCTGCGTTCAGCCGAGCGTTCCTTGAACGCCGCAATCGCGTCAAGACGCTTCTGCTTGTGTTCGAGTCTCTTTTCAAGACGCTTCTGCTTTTTTTCCGCCTTGATTTTAGCGGCTTGAAGCTTCTTCTGCTCGCGCGCCTTTTTCTTGGCAAGCTGTTTTTCGCTTAAAACCTTTGCGTGCTTTACGTTCTTGTTTTTGGTATTTTTAACGGTCTTTTTCGCCGTTGCTTTGGTTGATTTTTTTGCGGTGGTCTTTGCGGGTGCCTTTTTAGCCGTGCCCTTTTTGTTGGTCAGGCTCTCGGCTTTTTCCGCGCCGCTTGAAATTTTTTCCTTACTCATTTACAGCCTCCTATATTGCGAAAACGTGTTTACCGATAGTGGTAACCGTTTGTCTTCCGAAAATCCACGAGCTGGTCGCAACCGCGGGGTTGTAGTAGTAAATACAACCGTAGGTCGGGTCCCAACCGTTCATAGCGTCCTGCGCCGCGTTCATTGCCGTCTGGTCGGGTGAAAGGTTAATCTGTCCGTCTGAAACCGCGGTAAACGCGCCTTTCTGATAGACCACGCCCGAAATAGTGTTGGGGAAGCTCGATGATGCAACGCGGTTTAAAATAACCGCACCAACCGCAACCTGTCCCGTATAACTTTCGCCGCGCGCTTCAGCGTAAATGGTCTTTGCCAAAAGGTACAAATCCGAGCTGGTGTAGTTCGAGCTTGCCGAATTGTTCGACTTGCTTTCGTTTTCAAGAACTTTTACCGAGTCGTTCATGCCCAATGCGGCAAAGGTAGCCTTGCCCGCAATTCCGTCCACCGTAAGTCCGTTCTTTTTCTGGAACAGCTTGACCGCTTCAACCGTGCCCGAACCGTAAATGCCGTCCACGGCACCGTTGTAGTAGCCCCACATTTTTAACCTGCGTTGCAGTTCCATAACCTCGCCGCCGCTGGCTCCGCGCTTTAATACCGCAGTCTGCACGTAGGGCGTCGAGGCGTATTCATCGCTTGTGTATCCCGATTGAGTGAATATGGCCGTTGCCGTGCCCACGGTCGCAACCGCAAGCGCAGCCAGTCCTATTCTAAGTGCTTTTTTCATTTTTCCTCCTTGCTCTGCCATGCGGCGAGCTTTTATCTTTAAATAAATTTATGTCAAAGGGATAACGGTACTGCGCGCGGAGTTTTTTCGCGCGTTCGTTGCCGTTTGCAATTATTATGAATAATACTTAAAAAGTTATTCTGTAAACCCCCGAAAAAAATTTTCAGTTATAAAAACAAAAGAGAACAGCCCGCCCGAAGGCAGACCGTTTTCCTGAGTTGGCTGGCACACAAAATGCGCATTGCTATTATACGGCAAACAGTTTTTTAATGTATAGACGTGTACATTATATAACGCAGACATCAGATATATTTTGTTAATTTTTAACACCCTAACGTCATTTCGAGCGGAACGAAGTGTAGCCGAGAAATCTTTATATATTCTCGCCCTCGCTAATTGCCGCACAAATATAAAGATTGCCGCCCGCGCCGATAGGCGCGGGCGGCTGACTTACCCGTTGACTTAGGTTCTTAATTGTGTTAAAATTTAATTAAAAGCAACATATGGGGCGGTAAAATGTATTACTTACAAAACAGGTGGCGGCTTGAAAACAAAATTTTGCACTATTACGGTTTGCGCAACAAACCCGTTATGTTCAAAAACAAAGTCAAGCTAAACCGCGCACAAATCGATGTAATCAAAAAACTCCCGTGCGAACTTTCGGACGCGGAGCTTAAAAAATTAAATGGCTTAGTTGGCGGGCAGATAGTGGACGGCGGGCATTTAAAAGTTACCCCGAAATCTCTCGATGAGGCGAGGTTCTGCAAAAACTGCATTGCAAACGATTTTATAATCGCGGGGCTTGAGTTCGATGAAAACGGCTTATGTCCTATGTGCCAAACCGCGGAAGAAACTAAAAATTTAAAGAGCGTTGTGCCGGTAAAAAACACGTTCAAAAGGTCTAAAAAATCGCGGTTCGACGTTGCTGTGTTTTACACGGGCGGTAAGGACAGCACCTATCTTTTGTATTACCTTTCAAAGGTGCTTTCCCTTCGCGTGCTTGCGCTGACGTGGGAAATCCCGTATATGTCCGACAGCGCGAAAAGCAGTATCGAGGGGGCAAAGCGGACTTTGCCTAACGTGGAATTTATCAGCCGCAAAGTCGCGGACTGCGACCTCAAAAAGATATATAACCACCTTTACGAACGGGCGGAAAATACTTGCGCCTGTCCGTCGCTCGCATACGTTTTGTTCTACCCTGAACTGGTCGCAAACAAAGTGCCGTACTTCGTAGCGGGCAACGAGCCCGCCCAGCTTCTGGGGCTTTACTACAACCATATGGCACCCAAACTTGCGTACTCGTTCGGCAACAATAAATTTTTGAATTTACTGGTTAATATCGGGCGTTTAATCACCCTGCACCCGCCGTTAAAAAGTGGGCAGTTTCACACCCTCGCCACAATGAAACAGCTCGCCTACGGCGACAACCCTCTCAAAAATTTGTCCGGCTATTCAAACCCGCTGGTCGGCAACGTTGTCAAGGCGATAAAGCAGGTTCCGCAAATAGTTAAACCCCTCCGCCGCGCAATCCGCCAATCGAGTTGGAGCGGCAATATTCCCGCTTTTGTGCAGGTGGATTTCAATGATATATGCGGCGGCAGATACGACTGGAAAGAGATTAAAGACACGATAGTTTCAGAGTGCGGCTGGGTTGCTCCCGAGGATAACGGCAAGGGACTGCATACAAGCTGTAAGATAGAAAAGTGCAAGGAATATTCCCAGTTCAACCGCTTTTATTTTATGCGTAGCGATATGATACCTTTCAGCGCGCTTGAAATTTCGCTTGCCAGCCGCGATAAGGCGTTGCCGCGTGAGCAGGCGCTTGCCGAGTTAAAATCTGCGCTGGGCTTTTCTTTGGAAGAGATACCCGAGTGCGCGATTATGAAAGGATATATACAAGAGTGAACGCGGTAATTTACTGTTCCAATACGGGCGAGTGCGCAAAAATTGCCAAGTATCTGGCGGATAAGTGCGGGTATATTGCGCTTGATTTGTGCGCGGTTGAAAGTTTTGTATTCGATACCGCCGTACTGGTCTTTCCCGTTCATTGCCAGAATATTCCGTCCGCGGTCAAGGACTTTTTAAGCAAATTGCAGGTAAAAGATTTGGCGGTTGTTGCGGCGTACGGTAAGATGAGTTACGGCAACGTGCTGTACGAGGTGCAAAAGGGATACCGCCATAAAATAGTCGCGGCGGCATATGTGCCGACCAAACACGCGTATTTAGCCGAAGAGGGCTTTGAAAACTTTTCAAAGCTCGACCCGATTGTTGAAAAACTGAAAACTCCCGCGCCCGTAAAAATTCCTAAAAGCCGCAAAAATCCGTTTGCAAATTTTATGCCTGCTGCAAGGAGCAGGGCGGGGGTTAAGCTTTATGCGGACGGAAACTGCAATAACTGCGGATTATGCTCCGGTGTTTGCGGACGCGGCGCGATTAATTGCGGAAAACCTAATAACAAGTGCATACGGTGTTTAAAGTGCGTAGAAAACTGTCCGCGCAGCGCATTGCATTTTACCCTTCGCGCGCCCATGCGGGCGTATCTGAAAAATTATGAAAAAAACAAGCTGATAATTTATATATAATTAGCCGCCGGCAATTTGTCGGCGGCTTATATGTTGGTTTTTTTAAGTATTATTTATATCTATTGTCTTAATATCTTTGCCTTTTTCAAAGCTTTCGATAACTTCGATTATCGCCAAAGAAGTGCGCTTGCTAATATATGAAATATGATTGTTGGACTTTATTGACCTTACAAATGATATCAGTTCGTTGCGTATTCCCTCGCCGTCGAGCTGATAAAAAAATCTCTTGTTGTTGACGGGGTTTTCGTACCTTATTTCAAAATAGTCGGTTTTCCACCAGGGCGCGGGAACGTAGATATATCCTTCGGTTCCCGATATAATAAGTTCGCCCTCAGACTTAATTCCCTTGCCGACCTTAACGTTTGCAACCGCGCCCTTGTAAATAAAACGAATATTTGTAAACGCATCGAAACTTTTCTTTTTGTCAAGATATCCCACGACTATTTCTTTTGAAAGGTAGTCGCCGCCCAATAGCTGAAACACGGGGAGCATAGCGGTGGGACCCCAGTCGTAAATGCTGTTTCTTTCACCATCTAGGCTGTTAAGCTTGCCTGCATCGAGCAGGTTTGTACAGGTGGAATCTATAGAAACTATCTTTCCGATTTTTCCTATTTTTGCAAGCAGTAAAAGCCTGTAATATGAATCGGAGTACGCCGTTTTAATCGCCTCGGAAAGAATACACCCGTTTTTATCCGCCAACGCAAAAAGCTTTTCACATTCGGTTTTAGAGAGCGCTATGGGAGACTCGCACAAAACGTGTTTGCCCTTTTTCAGCGCCTTTGAAATATACTCAAATTGCACTTTCGGCTGGGTGGAAACGTATACTGCGTCCGCACCGTCCAAAAATTCTTCGTAAGGTTTATCTGTAATCAGCCCCCGCATATCCTCGGGCAAACCTTTGCCGTTGGCGGTAAATATGCCTGTAATTTCAAGCCCGTTGACGTACTTGCTTTCCCTTACAAATTTATGAACGTATGAAAAATCGCATACAAGCCCAAGCTTTAAGGTGCTGTTCGCGCTTCTCGTTTCGGTGCTGGATACTCCCTCGGTGCGCGGCAGATAAACTACTTTGCAAAATTCGTTAAGGTAGTCAAACTGACCGGTCCAGTCCGAGCCGACCGTGAATATATCAACGCCGTACTTTCTTACGTCGTCGATTTTCTGACCTTCGTATTCCTCAACTATAATTTCATCGGCAAGACCGGTGGCTTTTATTGCTTCTATTCTTGCAACGAGGGGCTGTTCGAGATTGATTTTTCCCCTGCGCTTGTCATAGTCATCGGACGTTACGCCGACTATAAGATAATCGCCCAATGCCTTTGCCCTTTTAAGCAGATTTATATGTCCGATGTGCAAAAGGTCATAGGATCCGTAGGTTATTACCTTTTTCATTTCTTCTCTCCGGTAACGGCTTTCAGCGCGGCTATCAGGCGGTCGTAATCTTCAAAAGAAAGACAGCCAATATGCCCGACCCTGAAAATTATTTCTTTCAGGTCTCCGCCGTTGGGGCACACCCAGATGCCGTATTCGTCTTTGAGTGTGGTGAAAATTTCGTAAGCCGAAATATTCAGCGGACGCAGGCAGGTAACGGCATTTGAAGGGTTTTCGGGCACCGTTTCAAAGGGCAGACCTTTTATCGCCTTTCTGAAATATTTTGCAAGCGAGGCAACCCTTTTGATTTCGTCCGCCGCGCCGTGTTTCAAGCTGTCTATTTGCCTTAACCGTGCGTTGATCTGCAACAGTATGCCGACCGCAGGCGTAAACGGCGTCTGACCGCGCTCGCCGTCCTTTAACGCACGTTTCAGATCAAGGTATAGAATCTTGGGCGCGTTCGCAAAAACGCGTTTTTGCGCCCTTTCGGACAGCGCTATGACGGATACGCCCGGAGGGCAAGCCAAAGCCTTTTGCGAGCCGGTTATAACGGCGTCGACCGCATATTTGCCCATATCCACATCATCCGCAAGAAAAGCGCTTATCGCGTCCACAATTAAAAGGGCGTTGTTCTTTTTGCAAAACTTGTCAATTAAATCCAAATCGTACAAAACGCCGGTTGAAGTTTCGTGCAGGTTGACGAGCAACGCGGTATATCCGCCGCCATCGTATTTTTTCAGATGCTCCGCGGTCAAAGATTTGCCCAAGCCGAGCTTTATTTCATCAAAAGGTATCTCGTGGATATTGCATATATCTACGAACCTCTGTCCGAAAGTACCGCCGTTTACTATCAGCACTTTATCCTTTCGGTTAAGGATATTTATTACCGAAGCCTCCATCGAAGCCGTGCCGGAAGCGGTCAGAAATACCGCCCGCGAGTTTTCGGGGGCGTTTAAAAATTTGAGTATAAGCTTTTCGCTTTCCGCCATTACCTTTGAAAATTCAGGCGTTCTGAAATAGGGTATCTGTTCAAGCCCCAACTTTCTTATTTCATAGTCGGACTGAACGGGACCAACCGTAAAATTAATCATAGATAAAAACTCTTTTATTTTTTGTCGTTTTCGTTTTCTTTTGTTTCCACGGTCTCTTCGGTTTTTTCAGCCGTTTCGGCAGGACTGACTTCTGCGTCCGTAATTATCAGTTCGTCCTCAACTTCCTTGTTTGCGTTGGGGTCTTTGTTAAGAGTTTTGTCAACCTTTTTTTTGAATTTGCGCCAGATAACTATTGCCGATGCGCCAACGGCAACAACTATCGCCGTCAGAGAGGTGAGCAGTACGGACGTTGCCGCAGGGTCAATGTAAAGCAGTTGTGAAAGTTCCATAATATCTCCGTTTATTTTTTGTTTTTGCTTTTTTGTGAAAGTGATTTCAAAATATATTGCGCGCCTTTTTCGGCTGCGGTTCCGTGGTTAAAAGTAAAATCCTCGTAGTATTTACGGATTTTTGTTTTGTATTTGTTCTGGTTTTTGAATAAGTCTTTTACGATACCGCAGATATTGCCCAAATCCTGTTTTTCAACGTCCACGCCCAGCTCTTTACGCAAAGTCATTTCAACGGGCATTATGCCGACCTTTTCCCATTCGGGATTGTTGATTTTGGGTTTGGTGTTTACAAACAGCGCGGGGCGTTCGGTCGCGAAGCAGAACTCCGCAGCAATTCCCGACCAGTCGGTTATAAGCAGATCGGATGAGTAAACCGATTTGTTGTTTGAAAAATCCAGCTCGAATGACAGCAGCTCTTTATCGTAGTCTTTATATCTTTCCAAAAGTTTGCTGAGCTGATAGCCGTATCTTTTGACGTATTCGGGGTGCGGTCTTACCGAAATTTTATATTCCTTGCCGTACAAGCCGCCGATAATTTCGTCTATGCAAGAATCCAAGATATTATCTTCCTGCCAGGACGGAGCAATAAGTATTTCTTTAACCTTGCCGTTTTGTCTGTTTTCGTTTTCCTTTCGTCCCGCTTCAACCAGATTGTCCAAAAGGGGGAAGCCGAATTCAACGAGGTTTTTATCGGGCAGATTTTTCAGCGCGATAATCGCCCGCATTTCATCTGCGAAGTGTTGCCCCACGCACAATATGGTGTCGAACGCGTCGAACGCGCCGTCGTTAAAGCCGAGGTGCGCGCTCATACTGTCGTGCGGGGCGTAAATATATTCGGTGTCTTTTTTGATGAACGAACGCTTCAGATAATACTTGTCCAAATCGGGCGTGGTCATAACGAATATATCGGTTTCAACCAGCATCATCAAAAGCGCGGTCTTTTTCAGTCCTATATAGTAGGGTTTTATTCTGGGTTCGTCTTTTGCTATTTCAAATATTACGTCGTTGAAGTCGTTGGTGACGTAGTGGATTACAAGGTTCGAGCGCTTCAAAAGCTCGGCTATAAGCTCTTTATAGTATTTGTAAAATCCGCTTTTTTCGGAATAAAAAACTATATGCTTGTTGACTATGTGCATAAACTTTTTATAATCCTGCTTTTGCCGCGCCTTCATCTGTTTGTACAGCGGGTCCTTCTTGTCCATTTTGCCAAACGCTTTCGAGTCCGCCAACGCCTTTCGGCTCTCTTCCAAAAGTTTATAGTCAACATACTTTTTGGGGTTTATTATTGCGTTCAGAATATACATCTGCGCGATGGATAACAGGTTACCCGCAATCCAGTAAACCGCTATTCCCGCAGGCACGAAAAATCCTAGGTAAAGCGAAAGCGCAACGCTGACCGCCATAATTCCGTACTTGTTCAGTTTGCCCTGTTCGTGCTGGATTACGTTTGACAGATTTTGTGTAAAACACATTATCCAGGACGAAAAGCCGGCAAACACGGGAAGCAGGAAGTACCAGCCCAAAACCTTAGAAGGAACGCTGCACAGGTTCATTCCCAAAAAGCTCAATTTAAAGGAAGATACCTTTGATATTATGTCCGCAAGCTCGGCAGAGCTTATTCCCTCAACGGGGGTTGCCGCGGTTATAGTGCCGTCCTTAATCGCTTGTATTACAGCAAGCTGAAAGCCCGAGTCGCCCGTGTCCGCGCCGATATAATCCGCAAGAGCCTTCACTGCATCGTTGGAAACGCCGAAGAGATAACCCATAGGGTGGTAGATGATATATACCACCGCAAGCAACAGCAAAATTTGTATTACGAGCGGTATGAGCGAAAGCATGGGGTGGTAATGTTCGCGCTTGTACAGCTTTGCCTGTCCCTCTGCAATCGCGTCTAAATTGCCCGCATAATTAGCCTTTAAAAAATTTATCTCGGGCTGGATTTTTACCATAAGGATTGAGTTTTTCTGTATCCACGCGGAAACGGGGAAAAGTATAATTTTGCTCGCAAGCGTGAACAGTACTATGGCAACGCCGTAGTTGCCGACCAACAGCCACAGCCCTTTCATAAGATAGGCAAGCGGCAGACAGATATAATAAATTACAGTATCCATTTCAACCTTTGTATTTTTATCAGTTCATTATAAAGCGGTTTATATGCTTTGTCGAAACAAGTTCCCAGTTGTTAAAATCGGTGCCCGAACCCGTAATCGAGTAAGTGTATTCATCGCAACGGTTACTCTCATAGGTGTGCCATATGTATTGCCTTACGCGGGTTTCATCGTATTCGGGAATATCGAAAAGGCTTGTACCGTTATTTACGCGGTCAATGCCCTCGGAATTCATTATGGCGGGCCAAATATTTTTATGCGCAACCGGCGCATACGATGGCGTTATTCCGTTTTCGTAACTGCCGGCGCGTTTAAAGAACAATGCAGTGAGCTTTGCGCCTTTGGGCGCCGCGCTTCCTATGGGATCGGGGTGGTCGCCCGTAATTATTATGGTGGAGTTTTCATACAATCCCGCGTCTTTCAACGCCTTGATATATTCGTTCACTACCCTGAAACTGTTTTGTACGGACGCGGCTACCCTGCTTTTTTGTTTAGACGTAAGATTTTTGGAGATATAGTCAAAAGTAATATCGTGACAGCCTTCGATGTGGACGAATGAAAAATTCTTTCCTTCGCGCAGTTCAAAGGGCGATGCGGAAGTTTGGTTGTAAACGGTGTCGTTATCGGTAAGATAACCGTCGTAACCGTTTACGCCGACGCTTGAAACGCACTCGTTAAATTTGCGCGATTCAACCCCGTATATCAAGTCCTTTAAGAACAAAGGCAGACAGCGGTAAGCCGAAGTTCCCAGCATACAGCCTAAAAGCTTCATCGGGCGGGAGGTGGTAAACTCTTTTGCTTCTGAAACGTTTGCTACATAGTCAGGTAAATCGGACGCGGTATTAAAGGCATAATATGCCTGTGTGTAAATGTTTACCGAATATCCGTTTTCCGCGAGAGTAGACAGGGTATTGTTTTCATCGTATACGGTCGAAAGATAATCTTTTCTGTGAATGTCTGAGTCATACTCGTTTTCGGTCAGCATATATGCAATCGAAGGAAAGGTGTGACCGTACAGCGAAAGGTGATCCTTAAACCAGGTAAAGCCGTCGAGCTCCTCAAAAATTTCGGGTTTTAATGTGTACGCGGTTTCGGCGAAAAACTCATCGAATCTGTCTATGCAGATGTAAACTATATTGCGGTCATCGGACAGAGTTGAAAGATTTTCGCGGGTCAAAACTTCGTCTTTAAAACCATCGTCCTGCTCGGCGAGCCTTGCGGCTTTGGTCATAAATACATCGGGGTGCTTAAAGGTATTTGCCAACGGATTTATTATTTGGGTTGCGATAACAACGATTGAAAGAATAACCGCTACTATTGCAATAATGCCTTTTTTGTCTTTTATGATTGCAAGCACTACCGCCGCAGCGATAACGGCAATCCAGATGAACAGGTCCAAAAGTTTCAGACCGACGTTTGCGGACGCGGTGCCCAGGTTATCGCCCGCAAGCGAGTTCATTCCGAAGTTCAGAAATGTGCCCTGTAAAAAGAACAGGAAAGATAAAGCCAGCACCAGAGCATAGCATATTCTGTAAGACTTTTCGGGCAAAAACAGCAGGCTGCACGCAATGGCTGCCGCGAGTAAAAATCCGAACAGAATACTTAACGGAAAAAACGAGCCCAAAGAAAACAAAAACTCGTCCATATTGTTTGCGTAAACTTCAAACGGTATGGCAACGAATAATATCAATGGCAGGCATACCGATAAAAGTATAACGGGCAACAACCGTTTCTTTATATTGAACTTGAATTTTATCTTACCTTTTTCCATTTTTTACCGCTCCTCAGCAAGTGAAAAATTCTATTTTACAGTTTATCACTTTTAGGGGATTTTTGTCAAATACAAAATTTGGATTGGGCAGGACTGCGGTGGATAGCATATAATAATTATATCCGCATGCTTAAGCGAATCAAATTTTTAATAAAAATTAAAAATCAATCAAAAAACGCTTGATTTTTGTTATGGTATTTGATATATTAATTAAGCGTTCGGGAGCTTAGCTCAGTTGGGAGAGCAACTGCCCTACAAGCAGTGGGTCACAGGTTCGAGCCCTGTAGCTCCCACCAGAACAGTGCGGAAGAATTAATATGCGGGAGTGGCTCAGTGGTAGAGCGTCACCTTGCCAAGGTGAATGTCGCGGGTTCGAATCTCGTCTCCCGCTCCAA
>JAIDFD010000244.1 GCA_029054485.1 Clostridia bacterium
CCTGTTCAGCGTAAACGCGCCGACCGGCTCGCCGTTTTCATCGAATTTTTCAAAGTAGTCGCCGTGTTTGAAAATGTATCTATCTTGCGTGAAAATTCCCGTGTCAAAGGGTAGGGCTTCGGGGCAGAATTCGTCCAGAAAATCGGGCTTGAACTGCATAAAACCTATTCCGGTTTTGTTGTCGTAAAAGGGGTCGTATGCGGTGCCTATTATGCCGTTCACAAGATTAAAGCGGTATTCGCTATCGATATACTGTTCCCAGTTGTTGAGCGTACAAATTAGTTTGTCGCCTGTTGCGGGTAGCTGTCCGAGCCGCCTGAACGAGCGAATTTCATCGTTAATCAGCGCGCGCGTTTTGTTCGTTCCGCAAATAATCTGGTCGGCTTTTAAAAAATAATTTTTGCGCCGCTCGCCGTTGAAAAACCGCTTTTGTATGACCGCAACGCTTTCGCCGAATTTGCCGTAGGGGATATACTTGCCCTCGCGCGCCATTTGCGAGAGTTTTATAATGGGGTTGTCAAGCTGTTGCCTTACGATTGCCGTCAGCGTGTAGTCGGGGTTTTGCAGATAGGTGTTCATTCCCTCGATTGGCGGAAGCTGTGCGTTGTCGCCGCAGAGAAGAAGTTTTACACCGAACCCCATCAAATCCCAGAGGGTGGCGTCCGACACCATAGACGCCTCGTCGAGAACGATTAATTTTATCGCCTTATCGATACTTTCGCGCCGCTTGAAAATCAGCTTTTCTATTTTTACCGTTTTGCCGTTGATTTCAATTTCCTGCTCCTGAGTCATTGACTGGTAAATCAGCCTGTGCAAAGTGGTGGCGGAAATTCCGCCCCTTATAAGAACGGTGGCGGCTTTCCCCGTTGGCGTAACAAAAGCCGCGCTCTCATCTGGTATGAGGGAGAGCGTTTCGCAAACGGTGTGTTTTAAAAGAGTGGTCTTGCCCGTACCCGCGTAACCCGCCAGCACGAAAATCTGTTTTGTAGAATGCAAAAACCAGTCCTCAATAAGTTTGTCAGCCGCAATCTGATCAGCGGTCAAATCTATCATAGCTACATTATATCATTCAAACATATGTTTTCGCAAGTAAATCGCATAAAAAAACGTAAAATTTTAAGCTTGAATTTTAAAAATTGATATTGACTATCGGGCGGGTTTGTTATATAATAAGATTTGGTAATTAAGTCAAAATATGGAGGGAAATACCATGGGTTATAAAACAAAGGAGTGGCGCAACGATATGCGCGTTACCGTGGACTTCAACTATATGATGTCCAAATCACTCGGCGATAAGGGAATTAAAGATTCCGAACTTCGCGCAATCAAAGACAAGGCGGAGCAGGCTTTCGATTACGTTGCCAAAAACCGCGGCAGGGACGACCTGTTTATGGGCTGGACCGAGCTTCCTTACAATCAGGACGAAATAGTAGCGGACATTCTCGCAACGGCAAAGGAAGTAAGGAAGAAGTTTAAGTACTTCGTGGTTTTGGGAATAGGCGGCAGTGCGTTAGGTCCCATAATGGTTTTCAACGCGCTTAAACATTTGCACTACAACGAGCTTAGCCCCAAGGAGCGCGGCGGTCCCAAATTCTATGTGGAGGACAACGTTGACCCCGTGAGAATGCAGGCTCTTTTAGACGTTATCGAACCCGAAAAAACCTGCTTTAACGTAATTTCAAAATCCGGCGCAACAAGCGAAACTATGACACAGTACCTTATTATTGCGGACATACTCAAAAAGGCCGGCGTAAACCTTCCCGACAATATGATTTTTACTACCGATGCAAGCCGTGGAAACCTCATCAAAATAGACCAGAGCTTCGGCGGAAAATTCAAAAAATACGTTCTCCCCGATGGAGTGGGCGGCAGATTTTCAGAGCTGTGCCCCGTGGGACTTCTGCCCGCGGCGGTGCTTGGAATTGATATAAAGGGTCTGCTTGGCGGCGCGGCTTATATGGACAGCCTTTGCTCTAAGCCCAATGTTTCTAAAAACCCCGCGCTTGCGTGTGCGGTACTTCAGTACATAACTATGTTGCAGGGCAAAAACATAAACGTGCTTATGCCCTATTCGGATAACCTCAAACTTATGGCGGACTGGTACTGCCAGCTTTGGGCTGAGTCGCTCGGCAAGGCGGTGGACTATGCGGGCAATACGGTAAACGCGGGAACTACACCCGTAAAATCATTGGGTGTTACCGACCAGCACTCGCAGGTGCAGCTTTATATCGAGGGACCTTACGACAAAGTAATCACTTTCATTTCGGTTGAAAAGTACGGCTGTGAAATGCCCATAGCCCACGGCTGTGAGGACATTCCCGACGTGGGTTTCCTCGGCGGACACACAATGCAGGAGCTCATTCAGGCTGAAAACAAGGCAACGGCTTATGCGCTTATGCGTGCGGGCAGAATGAACTACACGATCAAGATGCCCGAAGTAAACGCGTTTACGTTGGGTCAGCTTATGTATATGTTAGAGCTGCAGACCGCTTATACCGGCGCGCTTTTGAACATCGATACGTTCAACCAGCCCGGTGTTGAAAACGGCAAAAAGGCAACCTTTGCGCTTTTGGGCAAAAAAGGTTATGAGGGACAGAAGAACGAAATGGATTCCGCGCCCCCTCTTGATGATAAATATATAGTTTAATTAATAAAGGTTAAAGGGCGGCGCGGCTTATAAGCCGCGCCGCTAAAAATTACGGAAATGGAAATCTGGAAAATAGTTTTAATCGCGGTATGCTCCGCGGTTGCGTTATTTATTCTACTGTTTTTTTTGTTTGCCGCACTTGTCGATAAATTCGCGTTA
>JAIDFD010000245.1 GCA_029054485.1 Clostridia bacterium
CGCTCTTGCCCGTGGAAAGCACCCCTTCGACAAGCGAAAGCGAGCTTTGCGCGTCCTCTTTTAAAATACTTTCCGCCAAATCCGCAACCGATGAAAAGTCCGCGCTTCCTAAGACGGAATTTACATCGGCATAGGTCAGCTTGCCGCTTGAATAGGACGCGCACATATCCGCAATCGACAGACTGTCACGCGCCGAACCTGCGCCCGCGCGGGCGATTGCCGCAACCGCTTCGTCCTCGAACTGCTTGCCCGATTTTTGAAGCACGTCCTTTATAAGTCCCTCCAAATCCTTTTGGGGAATTAATTTAAAGTCAAACCGCATACAGCGCGAAAGAATGGTCGCGGGGATTTTCTGCGGCTCGGTCGTGGCGAGAATGAACACCGCGTGACGGGGCGGCTCTTCAAGCGTTTTTAATACCGCGTTGAAAGCGGAAGCCGTGAGCATATGAACCTCGTCTATAATGTATACCTTGTATTTCCCTGCAACGGGCGGATACTGCACCTTTTCGCGCAAATCGCGCATTTCGTCAACGCCGTTATTGGAAGCCGCGTCTATTTCGCTTATATCCAAATTCGCGCCGTCGGCAAGTGATTTGCAGGTTGCGCATTTGCCGCAGGGCGAGCCGTTAATCGGGCTGTCGCAGTTTATAGCGCGCGCAAAAATTTTGGCAAGGGTTGTTTTACCAGTGCCGCGCGGACCGCAAAATAGATATGCGTGGCCGATTTTGCCGCTTTCAATCTGATTTTTTAAAGTGCGGACTATATGCTCCTGTCTTACTACCGTATCAAAAGACGTGGGACGGAAAGTCCTGTAAAATGCGAGGTACGCCATTTATTCCTCCGCAAAAATTGATTTCTGTAATTTATGTTTTGCGCGCGTCAGCGCGTTGTCAACGCTCTTTACGCTCTTATCCAGCGCGGACGAAATTTCCGCAAGAGTCATTCCGTCTGTATACATTACGAGCGCTTTAAATTCGAGCGAGGATAAAATTTTGCTCATCTTGTGCAAAAGCTCGCGCCTGTTTTCAATGCCTATTATTTCCTCTTCGGGATTTTCGTCCGAAACGTAAATTTCTTCGCCCGCGTCAATCGGTAAAAAGTTGTTTAGCGCGGAATATTTTGCACCGCCGCTCTTTTTGACCGTATCGAGGATTCTGTTTCTGATACAGCTGTACGCGTAGGAAGAAAAGCTTGCGCTCCCTTCCTTAAAACCGCCCACCGCGAAGTAAAGACCGCACATTCCCTCCTGCACCAAGTCTTCCGTTTCGCCGCCGCTTAAAAAGAACCTGCGCGCGATTGAAAGCACGCGCGGCTTGTATCTTTTGTACAATTCTTCCCAAGCCGTCTCATCGCCGCTCTGGCACAAAATTGCAAGTTTTTCGTCCGTCATTTGCGTTTTCTCACCGCCTCGTATGCAGCGATACCGAGCGCCACTGACGCATTCAAAGAATTGACTTTTCCGCGTAACGGAATGGAAAGAGTAAAGTCGCACTTTTCGCGGGTAAGCTTTCTTACGCCGCTGTCCTCGCCGCCGACAACGATTGCGATATTGCCGGTGAGGTCGGCAGAGTAAATATCTTCGCCGTCCGCTTCCAAAGCATACAGCCAATAGCCGTTCTTTTTCAGCTCGTCGACGGTGCGGTTAACCGAGTTAACCTTAGCTACTTTCATATGGTTTGCAGCGCCCGCAGAAATACGGATAACCGCCTCGGTCACGCTTGCGGAATTGTTGGCGGGGATTATAACGCCGTCCGCGCCCGCGCACTCCGCTACCCTTATAATCGAGCCGAGGTTGTGCACGTCCTCTATACCATCGCAGACGATAACGAAGCCGCCGCTTTCTTTCCGCGCGGCAATTATATCGTCAAGCGAAGAATATTCATAGTCGGTTGAAAAGGCGATTACGCCTTGATGCCGCCCCTCGCCGCTCTGCTTATCCAAAACCTTTCTGTCAACGAACTGAACACGGATATTTCTTTTGCGCGCCTCGGCAAAAATGGCTTTCAGCGAGCCCTGTGGATTTTTTTCAAGCAACAGCTTTTCTATATTTTTATCCGTTTTCAAAAGTTCGTAAACGGCGTTTCTTCCCTCAGTTTTCATCGTTCCCGTCCAATAATTGCTCTATGCGTTTGTACTGTCCCGTAAGGTACAGATAGCCGATTACCGCTTCAAATCCCGTAGAGCGGTTGTACTCGGCAACGCTTGCGTTTTTGCTTTTGGTTGACTTTTTCGCGTTTCTGCCACGCTTGTAAATATCGGTTTCCTCTTCGTTGAAAAGGGGAATAAGTTTTTCTAAAAGTCCGCTCTGCCCGTGGGCGGAAACCTGCTGTGAAGTCAGCTTTTGCAACTCGCCCGTTTTAAAATCGGTTGAAAGCACAAGCTTTTCGCGAACGTACAGCGAATAAACCGCATCACCCACGAAAGCGAGGGTTACGGGACTTAAATTTCTTGCGCGTTCCTTTTCAATCGTAGTAAAAAAGTCAAACATAATAATTCAGTTTCATTATACAACTTTGTCATAAAAAAATCAATTATTAAGTAGTATATAGCGTGAAATTGTTTATAGTTAAAAGGTCTTTGCTTATCGTTCTTGCCGTAATTCTCGCCTCGGGCGCGGTGATAGGAATTTGCACCGGCGTTGCCGCCGCCTCAACGCATAACAGCGGTAAAGTAATAGTCATAGACGCGGGACACGGCGGAGTCGACGCGGGCGTGCGAGGAGTTGTCACCTCCACCAAGGAAAGCGATATAAACTTTGCAATATCGTTGTATCTGCGCGGATATTTTGCGGACGCAGGATTTACCGTGGTTATGACCAGAAAAAATCAGGGCGGTCTGTACGGGATTGCTACTACGGGTTTTAAAATGCGGGATATGAAAAAGCGCAAACAGATTATAGAGGACTGCAACGCTGATATGGTGATTTCCGTACACCAGAATTTTTGCCCTATCCCCTCGCGGCGGGGCGGTCAGGTATTCTACAACGGTTCAAGCGAGTGCGGAAAACAGCTTGCAGAAAGTATACAAAATTCGATTAACGGTATGGAACAGGCGGTAAGAAAGTCCGCCGCTCTTACAGGTGATTACTTTATGCTGAAATGCACGGAAAGCCCCTCGGTAATAGTAGAATGCGGGTTTTTGTCAAACGCGGACGATGAGGCGCTGTTAATAAGCGCGGAGTATCAAAAAGCCGTAGCTTACGCGATTTTCAAGGGTGCGGTTTCGTACTACGCTTAATAAAATAAAAACAGCCGCGCGGGCTTTGCCCGCAGTCGCATTTACACCAGTGCGAGCCCCA
>JAIDFD010000246.1 GCA_029054485.1 Clostridia bacterium
TTGCGTAAGTCGTTTGATTTTTCCGGCACGCCCATAAAAATTCTGACCAGAGAGAAGAAGAGCAATTAATGAAAGTTTTTGATTTTGCCGAAAACTGGTACTGGTTTTTGGTCGCGGCGATAGTCTGCTATCTTGTCGGGTGTTTCAATTTCGCCGTTATAATATCCAAAATTAAAAAAAAGGATATTCGCGGAGTTGGCAGCGGCAACCCCGGCACTATGAATATGACCCGCTCGTTCGGACTAAAAATAGGCGTAATAAATTTTTTATGAGATTTATTAAAGGGCGGCTTACCCGTGCTTGCGGGCTGGCTGTTGTTTAAAGATTACGTCTTTGCGGGAACCCGGATTTCGGTATCGGATTTCACCCGTTACTTTTTCGGCGTGTTCGTGATTATCGGGCATATTTTCCCCGTGTTTTTGAAGTTTAAAGGTGGTAAGGGTATTGCTTCCACAATGGGGCTTTTTACCTTTGCTCTGCCCTGCGAAACGTGGTGGTATATATTTATTGTCGCCGCGCTTTTACTCTGCGTATTCTTCTATATCTATTTTTCGGAGTGGGGCTCTATGGGTTCGCTTATAGGCGTTACGGCGCTTTCAATTTGGCAGGCAGTTATCTTCGTTTTGAGGTATGACGAACTGCTGTTAAACGGCTGGATAATTGGTATTTTGATGATTTTGCTTATGCTTAATGTGCTGACTTGGGGTGCGCACCATAAAAATATTTACAAACTCGTTGCGGGTGAAGAACACCGCACAAGAGTTCGTAAAAAGAAAAAGACCATATAAAAAGCGGTATGCGCAAGGCATACCGCTTTTTATTTTTTCTTTTTGTCGTCCTTGTTATCCGGCTCTTTCGATTTGATTGAAAACTCAATGCTCTTGTTCGATTTGCAAAGCGCATCTATAAATTCGTCATACCAATCTTCCTTGACTACTATCACCACAAAGCTGTTATTTTTAAAATAGACGGTAAGTTTGTTTGTGTTCCTGTCAAGCAAAACAGTATCTATCGTGGATATATCGTACTTGCTTTTAATGATACCGAAACTTGTTTTGAGCGTATTGCCGTCTATCGAGTAATAGGAAGAAACGATAAGACTTACCAATACGACCAGTAGTACTACGGGGATAAGAAACATAAGAGTATACTGGATTATGGGGTAGACAGGATTTGCCGAAGCGGTCACGTCACTGGTGATAATTGAAAATATGTTTATTCCGAATGCCGCAAAACAGAGAACGATTCCGATATAAATTAAAGTTTTTGTAAGCTTAGTAAACTTGTATTTAAAGATCTTCATAATTTTATTATACTTTTGCGCCGATGAAAAATCAAGGGAAAAATAAAAAAAGTTATTAAAAGACCGACTTAAAATTCAAGTCGGTCAAAATTTTATTTTCTGGGTTTTAAAGGCATGGGTTTAGGCGATGGATGCTTTTTGTTCGGGTGCGCTTTGTGCGGGTGGACGGGATCGGCATGTCCGGGGAGAGGATTTTCATTTTCACCGTCATCGCCGTTGTCGTCTCCATCGACGGTTTCGCGTTCATGATTGCGTTCGCCCTGTCCGTAAAAATGTCTGTGCGGTCTGAATTTGAATTCGGGCAAACTGTCGTTGATTTTATCTTCGCAGTTGCCGTCCTCGCAGTCGTTTTCGTCCTCGGCGGGAATTTCGGTGTCGCCGTTTTGCTGTTCTATATTGTAAGAGCGTTGGTTGGTTGCGTCCGGACCGCTTTGGGCGTTACAGCCTGCCGAAACGCACGCCGCGCCGATAGCAAGTATTGACGTAATTAAAAACAGTAACTTTTTCATACAACCAGTATGGCACGCAAGTAAAAAGTTATGCAAATGCTTGTAAAATTTTACAACTTATGGTAAAATACAAACCGCTGAGCGCAAAGGAATTGCCTGCGCGCAAAGGAGAAAAATATGTCTGAAAAAAGACTTGCCGTTTTAAGCATTATAGTGGAGGACAGGAGCGCGAGCGCGGAAATAAACGCGCTTTTATCCGAGTTCGGCGACTTTATAGTGGGAAGAATGGGAGTGCCTTACAGGGAGAAAAAAGTTTCGGTTATGAGCGTAATCGTGGACGCGCCGACCGAGCTTATCAATACGCTCACAGGCAAGATAGGAATGATTGCGGGCGTGACCGCAAAAACGCTGATGTCAAAAGTTTAAAATATTTTTTGAGGTAAAAGGGAATAACCTGATACCGAAAGGAGTTTATTTATGAAAAAATTTTTAACCGCGCTTTTATGCGCAAGTCTTGCCGTGTTTACGGCAGTGGGTTTTTCCGCCTGCGGCGGTACGGACAGTGAGGCGGTCAACCTCGTTGCTATTACTGCGGCGCAAGTCGGAGTAACGAACGATTGCGATTACTACGTGGTTGCCGAACCCGCCGCAAGCACGAGAGTGAACGCCGTGCCGTCGCTCGGCTTTGCGGGCGATTTGCAGGAGCTGTACGGCGGCGAAAACGGTTATCCGCAAGCCGTAATAGTTGCAAAAAACGAGCTTGTGAATACGTCATTTATCGGCGACTTTTTAGACGCGGTTGCCGAAAATAAAGACTGGCTTTTAAGCGAAAGCACTTCGGCTGAAACTATAATA
>JAIDFD010000247.1 GCA_029054485.1 Clostridia bacterium
TATTCCGACTGAATGGGCGTGTCGCCGAAACGGAGGTGGGAAACGGTTATACCGCCCGACTTCTTTGAATCGTAGAAGAAGTACGCCTGAGCGTGTTTGTCGGTGTGGTCGCCGATAATTTTAATTGAGTTTTTGTTCGCGCCGACAGTACCGTCCGAGCCGAGTCCGTAGAACTTACAGCTCGTCGAACCTGCGGGAGCGGCGTCAAACTTTTCGGAGAAGTCGAGGGAGGTATTGGTAACGTCCTCGTAAATACCGATAGTGAAGTGGTTTTTGGGTTTTTTCTGTTCGAGGTTCTTGTAAACCGCAAGTACCATCGAGGGAGTGAACTCTTTCGAGCCGAGACCGTATCTGCCGCCGACAACCTGAATCTTGGTTCTGCCTTTTTCAAGCAGCGCCGAGCATACGTCGAGGTAAAGAGGTTCGCCGAGCGAGCCGGGTTCTTTCGTTCTGTCAAGTACGGCAATCTTTTTAACCGACTTGGGCAGAGCCGCAACGAAAGCGTCCGCTACGAAAGGTCTGTAAAGGCGAACTTTAACAAGACCGTATTTTTTGCCCATCTTGTTGAGCTTGTTGATTGACTCTTCGATAGTTTCCGTACCCGAACCCATAGCAACTATAACCTTGTCCGCGTTGGGTGCGCCTACGTAGTCGAACAGGTGATAACTTCTTCCGCACTTTTTGGATACAACGTCCATTACGCGCTGTACGATAGCGGGAGTAGCCGCATAGTAGTTATTTGCGGTTTCTCTGTTCTGGAAGTAAGTATCTCCGTTCTGCGCGGTACCCTTCTGAATGGGGTGTTCGGGGTTAAGGGAGCGTGACTTGAAGTCCGCGATGTCCTTTTCAATTCCCAGTTCTTTGCAAATTGCTCTTATCTCAGCGTAATCGTCCGCATCGTCCCAAACGTCGATTTTGGCAACTTCGTGGCTGGTTCTGAAACCGTCGAAGAAGTTAATGAAAGGAACTTTTGATTTGAGGGTTGCAAGGTGCGCAACCAAGCTCAGATCCATAACTTCCTGCACGGACGAGTCGCACAGCATTGCAAAACCTGTCTGGCGGCAAGCCATTACGTCTGCGTGGTCGCCGAAAATGTTGAGCGAGTGAGCTGCCAGTGCGCGCGCCGAAACGTGCATAACCATGGGCATAAGTTCGCCCGAAATTTTGTACATGTTGGGAATCATAAGAAGAAGTCCCTGCGACGCGGTGTAAGTGGTCGTAAGCGCACCTGCGCAAAGCGAACCGTGAACTGCGCCCGCAGCTCCGCCTTCGGACTGCATTTCTGCAATCTTAACCTGCTGACCCCACATGTTGGTTCTGCCCGCGGTAGCCCATTCGTCCGCAACTTCCGCCATAGGCGAAGAGGGAGTGATGGGGTAGATTGCTGCTACTTCCGAAAAGGCATACGCTACATGGCTTGCGGCGGTATTACCGTCGATAGTCAATTTTTTCATCAAAAAACCTCCGATAAATAGTTATTAAAATTATCAATTTGTGCAATATTTTTACACTCGCTTCATTATACTTCAATTAAAAAAAAATGTCAATATACATTATTATATATTTTTTAAATTACGCCCAAAAAATTTTATCCTGTTATCACTTAATCTTGTTGTTAAAAAATTATTTTAATGGTATAATTGACTGCGAGTAAAAAAAGAGGCTTGGTATGCAGAACGGCGAAAATGTAATAGAATTTGAAAACGTAAAATTTTCATACCCCGGCGCGGACGGGGTTTTTGCCGTAAACGGCGTAAGCCTTGAAGTAAAGCGCGGCGAATTTTTATCGGTCATAGGTCATAACGGCAGCGGAAAATCCACCCTTGCAAGACTTATCAACGGACTTCTTTCTGCCGACGGCGGAAAAATTACAGTTTTGGGACTGGACGTAGCCGAGGGTAAAAACAGCCGCGAAATAAGGCGGCGCGCGGGAATAGTTTTCCAAAACCCCGACAATCAGATGGTTGCGTCTATTGTGGAGGACGACGTTGCTTTCGGACCCGAAAATTTAGGCGTTCCCCGTGAAGAAATAGGCAAGAGAATAGACTGGGCGCTTAAAGCGGTCGGTATGGAAGAATACCGCCATTCAACGCCCACGCGGCTCTCGGGCGGACAGAAGCAGAGAATAGCGGTTGCGGGCGTGCTTGCTATAAAGCCCGAAATTCTCGTTCTGGACGAGTCGACCGCGATGCTCGATCCCAAGGGGCGGCGCGAGGTTATAGAGGTCGTACGCAGACTGAACAAGGAAGAGGGTATGACGGTAATTCTCATCACCCACTTTATGGAAGAGGCGCTTCTTGCCGACAGAACTATCGTTATGAACCGCGGCGAGATAGTCCTTGCGGGCACGCCCGAAGAAATTTTCGAAAGCGGCGAAAAGCTTGAAACTTACAACCTTTGCCTGCCGCGCATAACCGAAATTATAAACACGCTCAACGGTGCGGGAATGAAAGTGGATAACGTACTCCGCCCCGAAGAGCTTGCAAAATCCATTGCTGAAAATTTCAAGGCAAAGGGTATTGAAAACGCCGTATCCGAAAAGGCGGCGGACGTTGAAATTAATTCCCCTCACGAGTGGGATATAGAGGTTAAAAATCTCACATTTACCTATTCGAAAAAATCGCCCTTTGCAACCAAGGCGTTGAAGGGTATAAACCTGAAAATAGACGATGGCGAGTTTTTCGGAATTATCGGTCATACGGGAAGCGGAAAATCCACACTCGTCCAGCATCTGAACGCGCTGATAAGACTTCCGCAGGCGGAAAAGGGCTACCGCGCAAAAAAAGTAAAAAAGGGAAAGCCCGCGCCCGTTCTGCCCAAAATCACGATAGGCAAGTTTGACCTTGCAAATAAAAAGACAGATTTCAAAGCGCTGCGTGCAAGCGTGGGAATGGTGTTTCAGTACCCCGAGTATCAGCTCTTTGCCGAAACGGTCTTTGCGGACGTTGCGTTCGGACTTAAAAATTTCAAAAAGAATTTATCTCAGGAAGAGATTGAAAAAGCCGTAAAAGACAGTATAGAAATCGTAGGCTTGAATTACAACGAAGTAAAGGACAAGTCGCCATTCGATTTGTCTGGCGGTCAAAAGCGCCGCGTGGCTATTGCGGGGGTTATTGTTACAAAACCCGACGTTTTGATTTTGGACGAGCCCGCCGCGGGACTGGACCCCCTCGGCAAAAAAGAGATAATGGAACTTCTGCACAAGCTTCACAAAGAGTGGTGCAGGACGGTAATTATCGTTTCGCACGATATGGACGAAGTTGCTGAAAACTGTACCAAAGCCGCCGTAATTTCAAACGGCGAGGCGGTCATCTGCGAAAGCCCCGCAAAACTCTTTGCCGAGGCGGACAGGCTTTTATCCTTGGGACTGGACGTACCTCTGACTTCGAAAATCTGTTCCGAACTTAAAACTTACGGTGTATCGGTTGAGTGCGACTGCACCTCGGAAGATTTCGCAAAAAAGATAATCGGAATTTACGGAGGCGGCAATGCTTAAAGACGTAACTTTCGGTCAGTACTATCCGGTAAATTCTTTCACGCACAAAGCCGACCCCAGAATTAAGCTTTTGGCGTTGATTGCTTATATAG
>JAIDFD010000248.1 GCA_029054485.1 Clostridia bacterium
TGCACGAGTTGCATAAGAGAGAGCGAAGTTACGCTCTTTCCGCAACCGCTTTCGCCTACAACGCCAACGGTCGAGCCCGCGGGCACCGAAAAGGTTACGCCGTTGACCGCTTTGACGGTACCTGCGTCCGAAAAGAAATAGGTATGCAAATCCTCTATTTCAACTATGTTGTTCCCGTCCTTCATTTCGGTGGTGTAATCTTCCACTTTTACTTTGCGCTTTTTGCGCTTTTCGTAGTAGCGGATTGCCTTAGAATTTTCCTTGGCTATCCGGCGCGATTCCGCACGGGAAATGTAATGCTTTTTGTTTTCCTTTTTAATTGCCATTGCTTTACCTCTTCATCTTGGGGTCAAACGCATCGCGCAAACCGTCGCCGACAAAGTTGAAGGCAAGAATTGCAAGCGTAATGCAAATACCCGATCCCAGCCAGAGGTTAGGATAAAAGTTTCTGTAAGTAGCGTTCGATGCCATATTGATAAGGTTGCCCCAGGTAGCCGTACCGAGAGGTGCGCCTATGCCGAGATAACCCAAAGTCGCCTCGTACAAAATTATGCTACCAAGTCCCAGCGTCATAAATACGATAAGCTGGGGAATTACGTTGGGCAAAAGATGCTTGAATATCTTTTTCGCCGTTGAAAGTCCCGAACTCTTCGCCGCAAGCATAAACTCCTGCTCCCTTAAAGAGAGAATCTGTCCGCGCACAAGCCGCGCAACGCTCGTCCAGCCCAATAGAGTCAGCACTATCATCATATAATACAGCTTTGAAATATCCACTATTTTAAGCGATTCGAATATCGCGCTCAAAATAAGTAATATCGGGAGCGTGGGAATACAGCTTAAAACGTCCACTATACGCATTATTAGCTGGTCCACCCATTTGCCGAAGTAACCGGCAAGTCCGCCTAAAAGCACGCCCAAAAGGGTTTCGAGAATGACTACAACGAAGCCTATGGTCAGCGATACCTGACCGCCCTTCATAAGACGGGTAAACACGTCGTAACCCGAATCGTCCGTGCCCATAATATGGTCTGAGGATATACCGCCTAAAATGTTGTAGGTCGTTTCGTCCAGCGTCACGTCGTAACAGTAATAAATTTCTCCGTCTACTTCATAGGGGATTGTTGTAACCGTAAAGTTTATATTTGATTTAACGTCCGCCTCGTTTGCGCCCCAGGGGGAAAACAAGGGACCTATAAACGAAAACAAAAACAACGCGATAAGTACTACCAGTCCTATAACCGAAAGCTTGGAGCGGAAAAACCTCTTCAAGACGGTCATGCCGGGGGATAAAACCTTTGCTCTTTCGGTCAGGTTTTCGCCATGGAGATTGTCATTGAAATTTTCTTTATCGGAAACGGTTTCCACGTCTGCCGCAGATTGTCCGTTTTTAACTTCTTCTTCCATTTCGTACCTCCTTTATTTCAGCTTGACTCTGGGGTCAACTACCGCGTACATTATGTCCGCAAGCAGAGTACCTATTACCGTAAGCACCGCAATGAACATATTATAGCCCATTGCGAGGGGAATATCGCCAACTTTCAATGCGTTGTATGCCGCCTGACCGATACCGGGGATATCAAAGACCGTTTCGGTTATCATTGCGCCGCCGAACAGCATAGGCAGGGTCGAGGCAAGCACCGTTATAAGTGGAATAAGCGAGTTTCTGAAAACGTGCTTATACACTACCTTTCCTTCCGAAAGTCCCTTTGCACGCGCCGTTCTTATGTAATCGGCGTTGAGGACTTCCAGCGTGTTCGTTCTGGTGTATCTCATAAGCGAGCCAATATCCAGAATAACCATTACGAGAATGGGCAGAACAAGGTGCCATATCATATCGCCGAATACTTCGATTCCCGTTGCCGTTGTCGGCAGGGACGACGAATTAAGACCGCCCGTTTCAAACCAGCCCAGATCCACGGCAAACCATTTAATGAAAATGTTGCCGAGGAAGAAGGACGGGAACGCCATTGCTACCATGCAGATGACCGTTACTGTGTAGTCGAATTTGCCGTACTGGTTTGTCGCGCACTTAATTCCGAGAGGTATTGCGATAAAGAGCTCTAAAATCAGGGATACAAGGGAAATCGAGAAGGATATGCCCATTCTTTCCTTGATAACTTCCGAAACTTCTCTCTCATACTGGAACGAAATACCCATATTCCCTTTGAGGAAATTGGTCAGCCAGCTCCAATAACCCTTTAAAATTCCGAGAAAGCTGTTATCGTTAAGCCCGTATATCGCAAGTATCCTGTCAAGGTCTTCCTGCGTCATACCGCCGTTTGCCATCTGCGTTGCAAACTTTCCTGTAAAGTAGTCCAGAGGCATCAGTCTGATAATGAAGTATAATATTACCGATACTCCGAACAAAATCAGAACGGCGAGCAGTAATCTTTTTAAAATGTATTTTACCATAAAAGTTACTCCGAATTATTCGGCTTTTTTAATTAAACGTATTCGATTTCCCAAAGTTTATCAAACAAACCGATATTGTAGTTGGGTTTTACAACGAGCGACCTTGCATTGATTACGTTTTGGTTGTATACGCAGAGGTCGTGACGCTGGTAGGTAGGAAGCTCCACCGCAAGCTGCATAACAAGGTCAAGGCATTCAGAGTAAATAGGAATACGGTCGCTCCTTTCAAGATAACTTCTTCCTTCTTCAATCTTATCACTGAGTTCGTTTATTATGCCCTGTTCGTATTCCCAGTTGTTGTCAGTGCCTTTGAGAATATTTTTATAGTTCCAGTTGTTTACCGAAGTTGCAGTACTGTCCTTGTGGTAAACCTGATACATATCGGGGTCGGTTGCCGACGTCCAAGCCGCCGCCCACACGTCGAGATCGCCCGTTGTAAGGCTCTTCAATGCGGTGGATGAGTTGGTTACGGTAATCTGGAAGCCCAGATTGTTGAGTCTTTCAGCCGCTCTTGAGAACATAATATACGCGGGATGCTCTGTAGATTCGCCTGCAATGGTGAATGTAAGCTTAATGGTGCTGCCCTGTCTGGAGTTTGCCATACCGTCCATTTGAGTAGTCTTTCTGTACAATCCGTTTGAATAAACGTAGCCCGCTTCCGCCATAAGTTGCTTGATTTCAGCATCGTCCGAAGTGTTGTCGTATGAGTAAAATTCATCGGGATCGGGGTTAGGATATGCCCACGAGGTCTTTGACATAGGTCTGGTAATGGTCTCCGCAAGTCTCGAACCGTAGAAATCGGAAACGGCAAGGCTTGTGTCTATCGACTTCATAATCGCCTGTCTTACCTTGTACTCGGGAACGGCTTTGGGGTTTATGCCGATATAGCCGTAACCGCCCGTCTGATAGTCGGTAGACGTGAGTGTGTCTCTGAGTTGAGAAATAAGGTTTTGGTTGTCCTTTGTTGCATTGGGTTTACCGAAGTCGATTTCGCCCTTCTGCAACGCTTCCATAATCTTTGAATCGTTGTAAACCTGATAATTTACGAATTTGATTTTTGCATTCTGGATTTCGGGACCGACAGTTTCAAAATAATCGTTACGCTTGAAGTAACAGATACTCGTGTTTGCGTTGAAGGTTGCCTTTGTGGGGTTGTCGCCGCCCGTTCTTGTGGTAGCCTTGTACGCTCCCGCACCTACGGGAACGCCGTTCTTTTCGGTGTCGGATATTACTTCTTTGAAGAAGTCGCTGTTGCCGAATTCAACGCCGAATTCGTTTTTAGCGGGGTCGGCTGCCGCAACGTAGTCCTTGCCCTTGTAAGTGCCCGAATAGTAATAGAGCGGAGCAATGGGGAAAGCAAAGTTGAACTGAGCTTTGGGGTCAACGCCGTTGATAACTATTTGCAGTACTTCGTGACCGTCTGCGGTGTTATAAGTCGAAATACCTGAAATATGGTCGGGATAAAGTCCCGTGCTGTCCTTTATCACCTGGTAATAAGCCGTTCTAAGGTCGCCTAAAATTGCATCGTATAAGGTTGAAGCCGTAGCCCAGTACTGTACTACTTCGCCAATTCCTCTCTGGCTGGTATAGTTTGATTCAACCAAAGTAAGACAAACATCTCTTTGAATAGCAAGCCTTGCGTCCTCTTCTGTTGCGCCGTCGTTTTCGGCAATATACTTGGCAATGGCTTCGGGCGTCATTGCATCGTTTATCTCTTTGACAAGGTGTTCGGCTCCTATTTCACCGTTTTGTACGGCGATGTCGTTAGAACCTATCGCTCCAAACTGCCAAGGGTCGAGGGTTGTATAGTAGGTTTCGCCCTCATCTGGATCGAACTTATTGTTGCCGTTTATATCGTTGTACATCGCCGATGTACCGCCTGTTGTGGCATTATTTCTTTCCTGAACCTGAACCAGTCCTTCCGCAAAGAGGAAAGCTTCCCATGCCGAGCTAAAGTTATATGATTTGTAGTTCTCTTCCCAACTTGCATAAACCGAAGTCCAGTCTGACTCTATTTCTTCTCTGAACAGTGTTTTTGCGCGTTCAACGTCCGCGTCTATCTGGTCGGTGGAACCGATTTCACCCTCAGACCAGTATACAATGTCTTGTATTCTGCCGTCGACGTCGCCCGTCAACAGCGAGTCGATACTGAGCGAGCTGTCAGATGCATCGGGGTTCTGCGTGCGGTAAGCCGCCAAGCCCTGAATATTGGTTGAATAAATGGTCGTTGAGCCGGTGTAAGCGGGGTCGAGATAGACGTACAAATTAAACAGGACGTCTTTAATCGTAAGTTCGTGAATACCGTCGCTGAACATAATGCCCTTTTTGAGGGTAATTTCATACTTGGTGGTACCATCGCTGGAGCCAACGGTGGTTTCTACGCCTTGAGCATCATACATTGTCACCTTCATATCCTGAGCCGCGCAAACTTCGTTGTCACCGTAGACGATGTCTCCATCGCTATTAATAGTGAGCAAAGAAAGCTGGGTCATTGAAATCATTTCGCCATCGTTAGCCGAAGTGTAGGTGAAGGGGTTGAAGTTTCCGTCAAGCGCGCCTATCGCAAGTTTGAGCTGGCGGGTTTCGGGGTCAAGACTCTGCTTTCTACAACCCACAGCCGCGCACATTGTAAGTGCAAGTCCTGCGCAAAGAACTCCTTTAACAATTTTTTTCATTTATATTAAGCCTCCTGTTAATTTTCCTTATTTTTTATATCTGTCTGTCCGTCTATTGACAAAGTTAAGTTTTTATAATCCAAACCATCGTAATTACCTTCGCCGAAAAGCCAGCCGTCCGTCTGATACCCGCCGTCTGTCTTAGGGATATTGTTGATTGACGCGGTTGAGGGCAGTGCGGATATTATAAGCGAAGAATTGTTGAAGGTTACGTTCTGTAAAACTGCGCCCTCTTCCATTCCGTGGCTGAAAAGATATACGTCCACTCTTGCGCCCGACCTCAACGAAACGGTCGCTTCAAAGTTTTCAAAGGTTATATCCTTGATTTGCGTATCTTTTGTGATATTACCGAATACCGAGTACGTTGTACCGTTTTGTATGTTGTTCGCCTGGAATTTCTGGTTTGAAATAGTGTGTCCGTTGCCCTCGATTATGCAGTTTATATTGCCGGCTTTCATCGTAAGGGCTGTGTTGGTTGAACAGTCTATATCCTGAGTAATGTAGTAATGGTTGCCTGTTGCCAGTTGCTGGTACATTGTGCGCACGTCCGAAGCCGTCCTTACCATGTCCCAGATACCGCTTATAAATTTGCAGTAAACCGCAACGTAGGGATCAGGGTCGTTTTCATCGTAGACGTCGGGCTTTCTGACCGAGGTGCCTGTAAACGGCACATATTCGTTGTCCTCGTTTAAGACGTAGTATTCAAGCAAGGTTGCGTCGGTAACGGTCGCGGGTAAGTTTGAATAGCTTACTGAAAGCGAGCTTACCGTGCCGAAGTTTCTTTCGGTGATTACTTCGCCCTCTTTCACGGTGACCTTTCTCTTGACCTCGATTGTTTCGCCGTTCTCTCCCTCTTCATCCTCTTCGACTTCTATCGTTATATCATCGGAGTCGTAAAGGAAATATTTGAGTTTGTAGTCGTGCGCCCACGTTGCACCGAGATAGAGATGCTCGCCCTTTTCAAGAATCAGAGGGAATTGAACTTCCCTGTCCGTAAGAACGGGGTTGCCGTTTGCCCTATCCTCTTCGGTTTCGAACACGGGGTTACCGTCCTCGTCGAGCTCAACGTAGTACCAGCTTTTGAACAGCCAGTCTGTCCTTGTAACCGACTGGTTAATTGCATCGAAGTCATCCACCGTAGGGGTGTCCGCGCTGTAATAGATATCTTTGACGACCTTGTTGTTATTGAATGTGCCGCCCGCAGCGTAATAGGTAATATACTGGTACTGCGCGTCTCCGAGAATTTCCTGCCACGTTTTGCCGCCGATTTTGCAGGCGGCAAAAAGTGAACAGACCGCAATTACAAGAAATATTAAAATCACACTTACTTTGGTTTTAAGTTTCATTTATTCCTCTTTGCTTTCGCTGTTTTTATTTTCCAAGTCCGAAATCCCGTTGTCTGTTACAACTTCGGCTTTTGCAGACTTTTTGAAAATTTTGCCGATAACGTCAATGTTGAATTTGAATTTGAGAACAAGTATTACCGCCGCCGCGATTAAGAGTAAGCCGAGAATGCTTCCGCCAACCGCAAGACCGATTACAAGTCCGTTTGAACTTCCCGTGCCGTTTCCGCCGATTGTTCCCTCGCTTACCGAAATGGGAATCATCAGTCTGAGACCCGCATAGTCGCCCGTACCGATAACATACACATACCTGTTGAGGGCGGTAAGCTCGTTATCGTAGGTGGGGTCAAGGATAATCTTGCTCATATCCGCAAGCTCGGTTGAGTAGTCCTCGTAGTTGACTGTAATAACAAGTCCTTTGAGACTGAATTTTTCGCCTTCAACATATTCCGACCTGTGGGTACTGCTGTTTGCTACGGAAAGCGAAGTCGCTTTGACTACAATTCCGAAGTGAGCCTTTACACTCTTCAACGCGCTTTCAACGTCGAACAGCATCTGCTCGTTTTCTGCGCCGAAAAGCTCCTTCTGATAATCGCTTGCAAGTATATTATACAACTCGTGAGCGGAAATGACAAGCGCTGCAAAGTCACTTACCGTTGTTTTATTTTGCTCGTTGACTTCTAAAGTGTTCCAACTTGCGATTTCTGCGAGCGTAGGGAAGTTAGTAACTATATTTATCAGCTTACGGGTGTTGTCGTCCATAAGTTCGCCAAGGCTTACCCTTGTGCCGAAGTAATTGTGATAAAGGTAATTGTCATATCCCGAACCGTTTGAAGGATAGCTTATCTTCATGGGCGAAGCAGGCAGGAACTCCGGGTTAATAATCGAGCTGACGTAGTACCAGCTTTCAATGCCGAAGTTGCGCGCAAACAAAGCGTAATGCGAGTATTCCGAGAAATCATTGCCGTTAAATTCGCCGACGTAATAGAACTCGGATAAGAGCACGGGAGCATTGATTGCCTCAAACTGGTAGTTGTTGATACCGCTTTCATAGAACGCAGCATCGCCGATGGTTTTAACGCTGTAAGGAATTATTACCTTTTCAACCGCGCCGTCCGCAAGGTCTGCCATTGCAAAGGCTTTGACGGTAACAGTTCCTTCGATAATAGAATAGGTCTTTGTTCCGTCCTCATCCAAATCGGCAATTTTTGCCGAGGGATAAGCCGTGAGTTCGAAGCTGTCCTCATTGCCTGAAACGGTATCGATTATGCGGTACAAAACGCCGTCCTCAACGAAGAACTTAGTAGCGCCGTTGCCCGTAAGCGTAAACCCGGTAAGATTTGCCGAATTTGCAAACGCGCCGTAGCCTACGGTTTTAACTGTTGTGGGAAGAGTAACGGTTTTTTCAAGTCCGCCGTAGAAGGTGAAGTTGCCTATGCTTTCAACCGCGGGGATTGAAAGGCTTTCAAATCCTACGAGATAGAACGCACCTTCACCTACAGTCTTAACGCTTGTAAGCGTGAGTTCGGTCAAGCCGGAACAGCCGTAGAACGCCAAATCGCCGATATACACAGCTTTACTGAGGTCAACGTCTTTCAGTGCGGTACAGCCGTAGAAAGCGCCTTCACCGATAACGGTTACGTTTTTCAGGTCAAACTCTTCAAGAGCGGTACAACCCATAAACGCGCCTTCGCCGATAGCTTCCGTCTCGTTGCCGAGGACGACTTTTACGAGATTTTCACAGCCCGCAAAGGTGTACTCGCCAACAGTGGTTGCGTTTTCGCCGAATGTTACTTCTTCAAGATTTTCACAGCCCGCAAAGGTGTACATACCGAGACCTGTTACAGAGGGCATTTTAGCCGTTGTCAGTCCGATACAATTCTGGAATACGCTGTTGCCCATTGTCTTTACGCCATCGGGCAAAGTCACCGTAGTAAGAGACCTACAGCCGAAGAACGCCGCATCTCCTATCGAAACGAGGGCAGAGCCGTCTTCAAAAGTTACAGTACCGAGATTTGCGCAGTTCATAAACGCGCCGGTACCTATAGAAGTTATTTCCTTGTTGATGTTAACCGCTGAAATATTCGTGCCCGCAAACGCATAAGCAGAAATTCCGGTAACGGTTACGGGGATTGTTAAAGCGCTTAAGTTCGAGTTTGCAAACGCGCCCTCCCCTATCGAGGTTATACCCGAAAGATTAACCGTGCCGCTTGCAAAGGTACTGCCCGAGAACGCGTAAGGCGCGATAGCCGTTGTTCCCGATTTCAAGGCAAAACTTGAAGAAACCGACTTGGGAGCGACAAGCAAAGTTGTGCCGTTGTAGACTGCGCCGTCCGATACGGTGTAGCCCGAGCCGTCTGCCGCGGTATAGGTTACCGCTACGCCGTCGAACACTCTGTCACCGAAGCGGTTAAGTCCCGCAGGCACGGGGAAGGTTGTGAGATTTACACATCCTGCAAACGCCATATCGCCGATTTCGGTTACTTCGTTGCCGTTGTAATTAACGATTGTAAGATTTGTACATTTATTGAAAGCGTAAGAGCCGATTATATAGGTTTCGGAAACTATTTCACCGTTTTCGGCAACGCCGAAGTTTACGGTGGTAAGGCGTATACAGCCTTCAAACGCGCTTGTCGCAACGTTCTTTGCGTTGATAGTTACCGTTTCAAGTGAAGTACAGCCTTCGAACATTCTTTCACCGATAGCGGTGAAGTAACCGGTTTTGACTTCCGAAAGCGAAGTACAGCCGGCAAATACTTGAGTACCCGCAACGTGCATACCTGTAAGATCAATGCTTTCAAGCGAAGTACAGCCGAAGAACGCCCTTGAATTCATAGTGCCGATGTTTTCCATCTTTACTACCTCTTCAAGCGAAGTACAGCCTTCGAAAGCCGACCTGTCAACCGTAATGGTTTTGCAGTTTGAAAGGTCTACCTTTTCAAGAGCGGTACAGCCAGAGAACGCGAAGCGCATAATTGTTGCAAGGCTTGAGTCGGGAATTTCCATCGCGTCTTTTTGAATGAAGTAAACTTCTTTCAGCGCGGTGCAGTTCAAAAACGCTTTTACGTCTATCGAAGTTACGGTCGCGGGGATAATAACCACTTCCATTGTGGTGTTATCCTTGAACGCCTCTTCGCCGATGGTCGTTACGTTTTTATCCGCAGGGATTATTACTTCCCTTTCCGTTCCGCTGTACTTTGTAAGTCTGTTGCTTGTAACGGTGAACGGGTCCTGAACGGCAAGGGTTACGCTTGTAGAGCATTTGACGATGCCGCCGTCGTAAATTTCCGCGTAAATTGCCGCACTGCCCTTTGAATTGTGAACGGTGACGTTGCCGGCCTGATCGACTTCCGCAATCGCTGAATTGGTCGTACGCCATACTATATCGTAATTCGAAAGGTCGTAGTACCAAGGTTCTGCAAAGACTTCGAGAGTGAAGGTCGTACCCGCGTTCACCTTTACGGTGCCCGTTGCTTTGACAAGACTTTCAAGATTGTCCTGAATCATTCCGAAAGACATCGAATTCGGGAAAGTGAGCTTTTTGCCGTTGTCCACTACCGTTACGGCTATAGATTTGGGTTTGCTGCCGTCAGTACCGGATACGGTTACGTAAGTGGGTGCGCCGGACAGCGTGGGAGCCACGCCGAAAATTTCGCCGTTGTTTACTTTGACGAATCTGTCGTTGAAAGACCAAGTGAAGTTAGAAAGATTTGCAGTTCCTTCAAAAATTAAATCAACTTTGTAGGTTTCGTTTACGCCGATGACTACGTTTGTGGTTGACACATCAAAATCATTTGGCAATACGCTTTTCACAGATGAATCAAAGTCAATAGAAAGAACTCTATGGTTGAGCGCATAGTCGTCAATCTGAACATACAGATTGTTGTACAGCTCGGGCTGGGACATCAAATCGGTTATATCTATCGTTACCGTAGTAGTGCCGTTTTTTACTGAGTTGTATACGGGAATTATATAGTCGGTTACCAGTCTTAATGCGGTAATTTCCTCAAGGTCGGCGGGGTTGTTATGCTCTCCGACGCAGAGCATTACCGATTGAGCGTAGGTGTTATCGTAAATATCCAGATCGAGATATACGCTCTGCCACTCCCTTCCCGAAGTATCCTTGTGGTCAACGTATCTTATACGCGAGTCCGCAAGTATGGGAGCTTCGTAATCAACGTAGAAGGTCATTGAGAATGTGTTGTCTTCCGACCTTACGCCCTGTTCGTACTGCTCTTTATTGAAGTAGAAGTAGAAATCAAGCGCATACTTGCCGTTGTTTACAAGACCGAGTTCATCGGGATCAAATTCCAAAAGCACCTGCGAGGGTGTGGAAGCTCCGCCGCCTGCATACGCCTTGTTGAGACGGTAAACATTTTCAGTCCTTAAAAGTTCGCCCGTTTCCGCGTCTGATAAATCATAAGTTACTACTGCCGCGTTTCTGAGAAGTCCCGCATACAGTGCGCGGATCTGGTAGGTGGTGAGATAGTTTGAGCTGTCATCATCGTCGACGTACCAGTTGTAGCGCGAAAGCACCGCATGTTCCGTATCAGGGTAAATCTGTTCGGCTGTTTCGTCCTGAGTGTAGACGTAACTGCCCATGGGCACCGAATATCTGTTATTGTAATAGTTTGCATACGCCTGAGTCGCCCAGACGCTTTCTTTAGGTCTGGTGTCGTCAGTCAGTGTTTTATCCTGCTGGAACTCCGCGATTTCGTAAGCGCTGTAATCAAGCATAGGAGCCGCTTCCCAGTCGCCGTAGAAGCCCATATAGGGAAGATTTAAGTCGCACTGTCCTGCAGTCTGCGATTTGAGGGTAATAAAACCTTCTACAAACATACCGTTGGGGAAGCTTGTCGTTATATAATCTTTTTCCGCCTGCGAAAGCTTTAAGGTTACGGTGATTCTAGCGTATTCGCCCTGTTTTACCGTAAACTTTTCGTTTGCGCCGAGCGAGCGGGGCTCGCCGTTGTTTTCGCTAATAGACCATACGGGAGCGATGTCATTGAGTAAATACGCTTTTTCCGCAACAGTCAGTTTATCCGATGAGAGCGTTTCGGTGAAAAGCTGCGCGCTTGCAATAAAGTCAAGGTCTTTGCTTCCGAAGTTTGAAACGTACAGACTGAATGTGTACTCGCCCACTCCGTCCTCGTCCTCGCCGAGTTCGACTTTGGGTCTGTTGTCCTCCGCTCCGCCGTTCTTTTCGTCCGTCCAGAGATATGCGCCCGTGCTGAACGCGTTGCTCAAAGTTGCAAGTCCCGAACCCTGTTTTCTGGGCGAGTATGGTAAGCCGTTAATATCGTAAACGGTGGTTGCGGTACTCATAACTATCTGATTTACGAGCTGGGTAATTTTCAGCGAGTCGCCGCCGTGGATAGCCGACAGCTCGTTTTTAACGTAACTGCGCAGAAGCGCTACAAAACCCGCGAGGTTGGGCGAAGCCATAGAAGTTCCGCTCAATTCGTCGTAGCCGCCCGCAACAGTCGAAGTAATTTCGCCGCCGTGCGCGGTTACGTCGGGTTTTAGCTTTAAGTCGGGCGTAGAACCCCACGAAGAATATTCGTTCATGAAAGGTCCTGCCAGATAGTCCTTGTTTACTTCAACGTAACCGACTGAAATTCTTTTACCGGTTTCGTCATAGCAAAGACTTGTGCCCGCGTCCATTGTTATCGATACTGCGGGAATGGGATTATCTATATCGCCGACCGACATTCCTATCGTACCCGCTACGTTATTGTAGACGATTATCGCGTCTGCACCGTTGTTCATCGCGGTTCTTATTTTTGCTTCGAACGTGGTGGTTCCGCGGCGGACGAGAGCGATTGTCTGGTACTCCGCATCGTTTAATTGAGCCTTTATGCTCGACGTGTAGTCCGCTTCCTGACCTATGCCGGGGACGACAACATATTTGAAAGTTTTACTGTTTTGATTTCCTAAAAGCTGTTTTGCAAAATCGAATCTGACTGCATTTGCATCGCTTGATTCGGTGTAGAAAACAGGAGTTGCGTAATTTGTACCCGGGTTTGCAACCAGGAAGGGTGCCTGCTGTCCGTTTACACTGGCAACGGATACCGCGCCGTCGAAGGTCGAGGGCGAGCCTACCGTGCCCGAGTCGGGGTTGCTGGCAAGGTTTGTACCGAACGCACTGCCGAAGCCCGAACTGTACTCGTTGCTCGCCGCAACGATAAGGCTTATGCCAGCGTCCTTTACCGACCAGTAAACTTCGTCCAAAAGCTGACCTTCATCATCGCCGGCCATAAAGCCTGAAGAGAAGCCCGAGGGAGTTCCGAGCGACATATTGATTACGTCGACGCCGAGCTTTACACAGTCGTCGAGCGCAGCAACGAGGTTATGGGTAGTAGCGCCGCCAAGCTCGTTGCTTTCAAAGTCGTCCGTGAACACTTTGCAGATTACGAGCTGTGCGTTGGGAGCAACGCCCGTAAAGGGTGAGTTTACGAGATTTCCGTCTTTGTCCTTATAGCTGTCCGCGTGTCCCGCAACGATACCCGCAACGTGGGTGCCGTGCTGTGAATACGAAGGGTAAACTTCCGCGTCGCCGTCCGCATAGTCGTATGCAAACGGAACTTTATCGCTTACATACACGTCGTCCGCAGTAATATTTTCCGCATTGAAATCTTTTTCATTGAGCCTTGAAGCAACGTAAGATTTGTTCATTGCTATCTTAGACGCATCGAGAGGATAGCTTGTAAACGCTTCGTGCGTGTAATCAAGACCGGTATCGAGAATAGCTACCGTCATTCCGCTTCCGTCATAGCCGTAATTTTCGATAATATCGGAAGAGTTGTAAATACCGGTTGCGTAAACGTTGCTGTAATTTGTAGTTGCGTTTGAAACAACGTCCTCTGCCGAAATAGCTTCCGGATAAGAATATGTTTCGGAGAGATACGCCGATTTGACGAGCGAAAGACTCTTTATCGCGGAGATCTCGGATGCGTCAACCTCTATCGCTACGGCGTTTGTTACCGCCGTATACTGATAGCGAACCTTATAGCTTACCCCCATCGAGGACAGCGAATTTAAAAGATTGGTCTGAGCCTCTTTTATCGCTTTAATCTTTTTACTGCCCGCATATGAATAAAGATAATCTGTCACCGATTCGCCTTCGGGAACGCTGTCCGCCAACGAGTCGGAGTTGAGTCTTACTATAACGGTCTGGGTTCCGCTTGCCGTTGCCGAATAACCGGCGTTCTGCAAAACGTCCTTACTAAGATTTTGTAACGCTACGCTGGTCAAATCCACTTTGCCGGTTACGTCCGTTGTATTAACCGTATCGAATTGTGCCGCGGCTGAAAGCCGGGAGTCTTTTGTACCCGCCAAAGCGAGAACGTTTCCCGCAACGAATGTTGCCGCCATTATTCCCGTAAGCCATACGCAAGCCGCACGTCTTAATTTTGTCATGTATACCTCCGAAATTCTCTTATCTTGATAATCTTAATTTCCTGTTATTTAACACGGCAAAAAGGGCAAAGCTGCCCTTTCGCCTTTATTTTCAGTTAGCCTCTTCCTTGTCGTCTTCGGTCTTAACGGAAAGCGTGTAGTTAATATCGTTGAAATCGATGCTGTAATCCAGCACATAGGTTTCCGTATTGCCGTCCACTGTAATAATCAGGGTGTACTGTCCGAGCGTATCATCTATATCATCGATTGAGTAGGTGAAAGTTTTATTGTCTGAAGTTACGCCCTTGCCGTTGCCGTTGAACGAGAACACTACGTTGTCCTCATCGGTAGCGTTTATGCGGTACAGGTCGTCGGGCAAAACTTTCACATAGTTGACGCCGTCCTTAACGTACTCGCCCTCTTCATCCGCATAGAAGATATAGTACAGTCCCGTGTAATCCGAATGCATAAGAACCTGACCCAGTTCGTCTATTACATAAGTGAAGGTCTCTACCAATTCTTCGTCTTTGACGTACATTGCCGCACCGTCCGTGAATACACTGTTGGCGAAGCCGTCGAGGGTCAATGTTCCGCCATTGTACTCGTAGTCGCCCTTGTAGCTGTCAAAGTCTACGTTGGTGCAAACGCTGTACTCGCCGAACGTGTTGTTTACCGTTGAAACCGCAAGCTCGGTTATGTCGCCGCCGTCGAGCAGATTGATATAATAGGTCATACCGCCGGCGGGTTCGATAAAGGTAACGTAGTTGCCGTCGGGGTGATAGGTGAACGTGCAAGCTTCGCCGAAAGAGGTTCCCGTTGCCGTGTAGGTTGCGTTGAATTTGCCGATTTCAAGCTGTCCGCCGAAAGTGCCCGCAACGTACCAGACGCCGGTAAAGCCGTTGTAAACGTAAAGGGTGGTTGAACCGTACTTAAAGTCATTGCCTGATCTGGTTATCGTACTTGAGTTGTATGAAGGCGTTGAGATTACGTTACCGTCTTTATCGGTTATCGTCATAACGCCTGCGCCGCTTATATTGCCCTTGCCGTTGAAACTGTAAACGTTGCCGTTGTCATCAACGAGTTTCACCGTATACCACTCGTCACGCTGTTGAAGAGTTCCCGCATTATCGATTTTGATAGTGCCCGAGTTTTCATCGTAGCTTATAGTATAGGTATTTCCGCCGTAGCTGAACTCGCCCGAAAGGGTGTTGTTTATAATCGTGTAAGTGCCTCTTTCAGTGCCGTCCGCGGTAGTTACGGTAACTACGCCGCTCGCGCCGAGGAAGTTCGCACTGCCTGCAACGTTGTAGTTGCCGAGACCGTTGAAGATTACGTCGAGGTCGCCGCTGATCCAGTCGCCCCTGAACTCATCGTACAGGTAGAACGTCTTAATTTCCATTTCGCCCGAACTTAACTGATATACGCCGCCGAACAGTGTACGGCTGTCCTCAAGATAAGTAAGCGCCGCGATTAACACGTCCTCATTGTACATAAAGATTACAGGCACATCGGTGTAAAAAGTTGTATAGATTGTCTCGCCGTTTTCATCCTCACCGGTTGCAAGCGTAAGGTCGCGTATTCTGACATCGTATTCAAGGTCATAACTACCGTAGTTTGCGCCGTAGTTTATAGTCGCACTGCCGTAACCGTCGACCGTTACGCCGTTGAAGGTAATTTCAATACTGAACGTATTTGCAAGGTCGGTCCAGACGCCCGTATAGCTGTACTGCTTGTAGTAGTAAACCGAGCCGTTCGTTACAAGGTATCCGTTGCTGTTCAAAGTGAACGTAGTTCCGTTTCCGAGATTTACGGTGTTACCCGATACGGTGTAAGAGCCGCTATGTGTTTCTACTGTATCTTTGTTGCCGTCTTGGTCATAGCCGTAGTATTCGTATACCCAGCCGCCCTTGCCGTTGAAAGTGTATTCTTTGTGCGCGCTTGAGGCAAGTTCCCATGTGCCCTCGAATTTATCGAACGCTCTAAGGCTTGCTCCGTTCATTGAAGTAACCGCACCGCCGCTTATAACGCCGCTTAAACCGAGTGAAGTTTCAAGGCTGTTGCCGTTTACCGTATAGGTAAAATTCTGTTTGTTTGCGCCGTTGGTATAAACGCCAGTGCCGTCCGTGTTAAACTGATATTCAACGCTGCCGTCCGCGGAGTAATACTTGCCGTAGCCGAAGTTTTCAATCTTCTTCGTTGCGAGTACGGGCGAGCTTGTAGTAGAATCTTTGAGATAGTACTGATTATCCCAGATTGTCATAACGCCGTCTTCAACGGTCGCCTTGAAAGACTCGTATGAGTTCGAATGTCCGTTGCCTATCGCAATAAAGGTATCGCGCAGAGTTATGGTTTCGCCGTCATAGTAGTAGTAAGAAACGCTCGAAAGTGCGCCGTCGCGGTAGATAAGCTCGCCGTTTTCGGTGAGTTCTATATACTTACCGTTACCGTCCGAATTCAGATAGTACACGCCAGCAACTTCGCTATAATCGGCAAACGCCGCGTAAAGAGTGATACCGTGCATGGGAATGTAGCTGTTGGGAACTTTAAGCGTCAGCTCTTCGTCAAAGTAGTAGCCGAAGGAACGCTCGCCGCCATCGGCGGTCATAAATTCATCGATTACCTCTCCGAGATACCAGCTTACCATAGGATAATACTCGTCTACGATTTGATATTCTACGGTATTTTTGCCGTCTACCTCGCCGTTTTTAAGGCTTATTATTAATGTGAAAGAGTTGCTTGCCTCTTCACCGTTTACGGTAGGATAACCGCCGTTGGTGAAAATCCAGTCGGCAGTTGACCAGCCGAGCGTATTTTGAATATAGTCGTTATCCACGTTGTCGGCGCAGTTATAGATAAGTCCGCTCTCCGAGTGAATATACTCGCCGCCGTTGGCGCCGCCGATTCCTATGTTACCGGCAATATCGCCCGCCTTGTTGTAAGCCACGCCCGCGGAGGCAGTAGCGGTTACATCGCCCGTGAAGAAGCTGTTTGCGATGATCGCGTCCGTTCCGAGGTCGCCGACGATACCGCCCGAGCTAGCGTATCTGTTATTGCCGTATCCGGCATTGCTAAGACGGTTGATTGCATCGACGTAACCGGTTGCGTAGCAGTTAATTACCGAGCCGTATGAATACACCGTACCGGCAATACCGCCGGTGCGCATTGCGCCTTCTATGTTGCCGTTTGCATAGCTGTTGATTACCATTGCGGGGGCATTCTCTCCGTAGGGCAACACAAGTCCCGAAATTCCGCCCGCAGTGTAAATATTGCCCGCTCTGCCAACGATATTGACATCGGTCGAGCAGGAACGCACTGCCGAGTAATAGTAACTTGTGCCGTCGTACGCGGAAGCCTGAAAACCGATAATTCCGCCGATATAGCCTGTAAGGGAGTTGCCGCCGGTCGCCAGAACGGTACCGCTTACCGAACAGTTGGTGATATTTACGCCTAAACCGTAAGCCACCACGCCGCCGATAAAGAAGCCGACGTAGTCTTCTGCATTTTCAACAGTGTCCCAAGGAGCCGCGTTGACGTCGCAGGTGAAGTTTTTAATATTTAAGTCATAAATCTGCGCGTCCGCCGCATAGCCGAACAAACCGATAAAGGGCATAAAGCCGTCTGTAAAGTCGTTTTGGTCCACAACGGTAGGCAAAATCGTATAGTTAGAAATGGTGTGTCCGTTGCCGTTAAAGTTTCCGCTGAAAGCATACTCCTCTGCCGGGCCGATTATGAACAACTCTTCGCCCTTCATATCGATATCGGCTTCAAGGCTGTAATAAGCTCTGTAAACCTGGCTGTGAGAGAACGAGCTGCTCATAAAGTAAGCCATAGAGTAAAGGTCAACGGGCTTTCTTATTTTGTAAGGATTTGAAACAGTGCCGTTTCCGCCGTCCTCAAGCGCAATGAAAGAATCTTCAAGTTCGAGACCCTGAATAGAAATTGTAACCCTGCCGTCTATGGTAGCGTGGTACTTGCCGTCCGTAGGTTCAAGCACCTGAGTGTTCGCAAGAACTTCGAACTCGGGATTTTCGCCGTAGTAAACGCTTACGTCGATAGAGAATACAACTTCGGTACCCAATTTAACTCTCGTTCCGTTGGGGTCTTCGGTATTAATTTCCGTAAGGACTTCGTTTTCATCAACGTACTCCGCGTTATAGGTTATACGGTAGTCGTTTCCTTCGCTGTCGCCCTTATCGAAGATGACCGCGTATCTGCCGGAAACGTACACGTTAGAAACCGAAACGATCGTATCCTGTTTCATTGTAAACGAATAATTGCCGTCCGAGTCGGATCTTAACTGGTCTCCGTTGACGGCAACAAGGGGTTCGCCCTCGGCATCGTCATCGAGTTTTACCTGAAAATTGACCTTGTAACCCGATCTAACCTCGTAGCCGGAAGGAATTTCGCAGACGATATTCGCGCCGTCTACTGTACTGAAATAAAGAGTGTAATAATGCGCGTTGGTACAAGCCGCGGCGGCAATACCCAGACAGGTAAAGCATACGACTGCAAGAAACGCCAACAAAAGTTTTTTCATCGCTCTATCTCCTTTATTTTACACGGAATACCGCGGCAAAAAGTGCGGCATTATTCAATATAAGGTCATTATACAATATAATTTATAAAAATTCAACTGATTTGACACTTAAAACAAGAAAATCTGTAATTATGTTAAATACCGTCAAAACCCCTCAAATATGGTTAATTTAGCTCAGAAAGGGTAAATTTTTATCGTTTTTAACCCTTTTAAGGCATTTTTACCGTCTCCACAAGCCCCGTTAAATAACAAAATTAACACCGCCGAGAAACAAATCTTATACATTTATAATTGCATAAATGTATATTCACTACCCTGCCGCCGCTCTTTCGGTTTGCGCCCCGCCGAAAGTACGCTTGACAGATTTTTTGAATTTGCTTATAATATAAATAATGAAAAAGAAAGTAACGGAATTATTAAAACGGTATTCGATAATAATACTCGGCTGTATAATTTACTCGGCAGGGGTTTCGTTTTTCCTCGATGCAAACAACATTGCTTCGGGCGGAGTTACGGGTATAGCGATTATAATCAGCTATCTTTTAGAGCCCACCCCCGCCGCCGCGGTTCTGAACACGGGCATTTTGATAGTTATTATCAACGTACCGCTGTTTATTCTTGGATTTGTATTCTTCGGAAAGGGTTTCACCCTGTCCACCCTGTTTGCAACGGTGTTATCTTCCGCATTAATAGAAGTTTGGAATTTCACGCTAAAAAAATTCATTCCTTTTACCGATGACAGACTTATTTCCTGTCTGGTGGGCGGCGCGCTGTTCGGCATCGGACTGGGACTGATTTTCAGAATGGGCAGCACCACGGGCGGCACCGACATCGTGGTAAAACTGCTGAGAAAAAAATTCCGCTATATAAAGACGGGCGTCATCTCTATGGTGATAGACGTTGTAATCGTCTGCGCGTCCTTTGCGGCTTACCGCGACTTCGACCTGTTGTGCTACACCGTTATTTCGATAGTAATATTTACGCTTACTTTTGATTTAATTCTGTACGGCGGTAACTCGGCTAAGCTGGTCTATATTATTACGGTTGAAGAAAAGGCGAATGAAATCTGCGACAAAATCGTAAAAGAGCTTGATATAAGCGCAACCGTCACCGATGGCAGGGGCGCATACACCGGCGACAACAAACGAATGATTTTGTGCGCGATAAAAAGCTTCCTCTATCCCAAGCTCAGGGACGTGGTAAAGCAGTGCGACCCCGCCGCCTTTATGGTAGTAACCTCTGCAAAAGAAATTTACGGCGAGGGCTACAAAAACCACACCGATGAAGAGTTATAATTTTAAAGTCCCTGCGGCTCAGCCGCAGGGACTTAGTTTTTATTAAATTAAAGCAGATGCTTTCTTATCGCTTTTATCGCGGTATTTGCAATCAGACGCGAGCAACGGTGCGTCGGGTGAACGCCGTCGGCAGAATACTCTGTGTACGGCATACTCTCGGTAAGCCCCTGAAACATCTCGTCGTAGGGCACGAACTCGTCCGCGTGTTCTTCCGCTACGCGGTCGATGATTTTCAACTCCTCTTCAAAAAGTTTTCTCATTCTTCGTTTATCTGGCGCAGGCAAAAGGAAAGGTTCAAGGAATATAGCCACAATTCCCGCTTTTTTAAGGCGGTCGAAGAGAGAAATCAAATCCTGTTCAAACTTCTTTAAATCCAGCTCCTTCCCCTCGCTGTATTTGTGCAGGGTGTTGTTGATTCCTATCATTATAACCACAGCATCGGGTTTTAAATCTATTACGTCTTTTTGCAGGCGGTCTAAAACGTCTCCCAGCTCATTACCGGATATACCTTTGTTAATAAGCTCCAAATCGGTATCGGGATACAGTGGATGAAGCTTGTCCGAAAGCACTTTTACATAGCCGCTCCCCAGCGACTTTTCATCATTCCTGTCGCGGCCGCAATCGGTTATAGAGTCACCTATAAAAACTATTTTCATATTTTTCGCTCCTTTATGTATCTACGCCCTCACGCCTACGGCGTTACATACAATAATTTTAGCACACGCACCGTCCTTTTGCAAGCGCACCGCACAAAATAATTTTATCAAAACCGAAATAATGCTTTGACAAAAATAATAATATATGTTATATTTATTTAGCTTTGAGCGGAAGTACCCAAGTGGCTCAAGGGGCTCCCCTGCTAAGGGAGTAGTACGGGAAACCGTAGCAAGGGTTCAAATCCCTTCTTCCGCGCCAAAATAACGGATAGGTTTTTACCTATCCGTTGTTTTGCTTTTCGCGGAAATTTAAAGGGATTTGAGGGGAGGCAAGCAAAATTTATTTTGCGCAGGTCTGCGGTCTCTACCGCAGACTTGACAGCAATTGAATTTGCTGTCAACCGTGCGCGCCGCCAAAGGCGCTAATCCCTTCTTCCGCGCCATAAACCGTTTGTCTGCTTTTGCGGATAAACGGTTTATTTTTTTCGCTGTAATGCGTGATTTAGTAGCGGTTGTGGCTGTACGGCGGGCGCTTGTCTTGAAACAAGTGAAAACAAAAAGCAGGAAGTTTAATGCTTCCCGCTTTTTATTTTTATCTTTCGTCAGTTCTGCCGAGTAAATAATCTACTGAAACTTTGAAATAATCGCATATTAAGTCCAAAAGTTCTAATGACGGCAAATAATTTTTATTAAACCAACGTGTAATATAACTTTGGTCAAAATGCAAATCCTTACTAACTTTATACCGAGTAACTTTCTTTTCATTACACAAAAAATCAAAG
>JAIDFD010000249.1 GCA_029054485.1 Clostridia bacterium
TGAAGAAGATTATTTCCAGAAAATCTATTTTAAGGGGCACCATTACATAGGTATAGATAGGATAGGTGACCAAGGTTGCAAGTACCATAACAACGGTAACCGCAACGCCCATACCCGCCGCGCTAGACGTCTTTTTGGATACGCCGAGGAAGGGGCAGATACCGTAAGTCTTAGCCGTAATAAAGTTGTTTGTCAAAACGGCTGAAAGAATAATCATTATAAACGCCGCCATAATTTACACAGCCTCCTTTAAGAGATTTTCGCGTGCGAGCTTGTTCGCCTTTACTCTGCGCGAGCGTTCGAAACAGTCTATAACATATACGAACACCGCGATGCAAAGACCGTAAACAAGGAACGCGCCCGCGGGCTTAGCAAGCATACCAACGCCGAAGTTCATTATCTGATAGCCGAACAGCGAACCGCTTCCGAAGAACTCGCAGATAACGCCCATAATCGTAAGCGCGAGCGTGAAGCCCAAGCCTTGAGCAACGCCGTCGAGCGCCGCCTGACCGACGCTGTGCTTGTTTGCAAACGCTTCGGCTCTGCCTAAAATAATGCAGTTAACAACTATCAGCGAGAGGAAACCGCCGAGGCTGTCGTACAAATCGGGAACGAACTTTTCAAGTACCATTCTCGCAAAGGTAACGAGCGTTGCGATAATTACGATATAGCAGGGAATTCGTACCGCGTTGGGAATAACCTTGCGAAGAAGGGAAATGAGTACGTTGCTGAGCGTAAGAATTACGAGAACGGTCAAACCCATTCCGAGCGAAGAGAACGCCGAGTTGATAAGTCCGAGAGTGGGACAGGTACCCAAAACCAGCATAAAGGTGGGGTTTTGGAAGATAAGTCCGTCAAGGGTGATTTTCTTATACTTATTCATTGTTTTCACCTCCGCTTAAATCTGCTTTGTAATAATCGTAGTTTGCGGTTGCAAACGCGCCCGCCGCAAGACAGAGATAGTTTGACTTCGTTGCACCCGTGGCAATTCCGTTATCCGCGTAGTTGTCTTTGGTGAGTATCGAGCCGTCGTTGCCGATAATACCTTTGAAGTAGTTTACGCTTTTACCTACAAACAGCGCTGTGTTGATTTTCGCGTCGTAGCTTTCCGCGGTTGAACCCGAAGAGGTAATCTCGTATCTGTCGATAATTCCGTTTGTTACGGCGATTTCGATTTCAAACGGCTGCGCGGGAGCGTTTTTCTTTGTAACTATATTGTAAGTTACTGTGTCGCCGTCCAAAGCCCAAGACGAGTTGTCAAGGTCGATATAGTCGGTGAAGTAAACGAGGGTGAGAATGTAGTCGTAGTTCGCAGTTGCAAACGCACCCGCCGCAAGGCAGAGATAGTTTGACTTCGTTGCGCCCGTAGCAATCTCGTTATCTTCATAGTTGTCTTTGGTGAGTATCGAACCGTCCTCGCCGATAATTCCTTTGAAGTAGTCAACGTCTTTGCCTATATAGAGCGATACGTTTATTTTCGCATCGTAGCTTTCCGCGGTAGAGCCGGAAGTGGTTATCTCGTAGCTGTCGATAATTCCGTTCGTTACGGCGATTTCGATTTCAAACGCCCTTGCAGGGGGGTTGGATTTGGTGACGATGTTGTACGTCAACGTGTCGCCCGACCTTACCCACGAGGTCTTTTCCATATCGATGTAATCGTGGAAAGCGTAATCCGCATAGGGGTCAACGGCCGTTTCGTTTAATATAACGTAGCGGACGTACGCAACAGCGCCGTTTACGCTGTTGTTTATCGCAGCCGAGGACATGGACGCGCCGATAGTTACAAAGCCGTTGTCGGTTGAGTACTCAAAACCGTCTGTATAAGATGTGTTTGCAAATTTATCAAGGTAGTTGATTTTGTTGAGGAATGTTTCGCCGTCGCTGGACTCGATAACAACTTTTTCTACCGAGCTTACCGCGCCGTTATCAAGGCACACAAGCACCCAGCAGGTAACCGTGCCGCCGAAACCGCCTGAACCCTTTGACTTCAAAAGGTAGTTGCCGTCCTCGTCTTCGTAAACTTCCAAAATTGTCGCTTTGCCCTGAGCCGCGTCCTCGTTTAAAACGTTCTGCGCGGTAACGCTGACCGTTCTGCCGTAAATCTTGCTGATTGCACGGTTGAGTTTTTCTTCATCGGTCACTTTCAGAAAGGCATAAGCCACGGTGAGGAAAATTCCGCAGACGAGAAGTATGCAAAGGAGGGTAACAAGGCACTTGAAAACGTTGCTCTTAAAAAACTGTTTGGCAGTCATTTATTTGCCCTCCTTGTCGGTTTTTGCTTCCGCCGTGGTATCTACTATCATATTTTCAGCGGCTTCTTTTACGCCTTCTTCGGTCGTCTTTACCTTTTTCTCTTTCTTTACTTTAACGTAGCCGAAAGGCTTTCTTATAAAGTATTTATCGATTAAGGGTACGAACAAATTCATCAAGATGATTACGAAAGACGCAACTTCGAGATTTGTGAAGTATCTCAGAACCGCAAGCACGATTGCGGCAACAATTAGATAGAAAAGCTGACCGTAAACGCCCTTGGGGGAAGTAACGTAGTCGGGGAACATAAACACCGCCGCGAACAGCACGCCGCCCGAGAGTATGTTGGGCAAAAAGAGCTGAATATCGAGGGTGTACTTATCGTAATAGAAACCGCCCATAAGCCATGCGGCAAGTCCGAACACCGCAATAAAGAGCAGGGGCTGCCACCATTTGATTACCTTTCTTACGGCGAGATAGACGTATCCGACGATAATCGCAAGTTTGCAGGTTTCGCCTATGCAGCCCGCAACGCCGGTACCGATTAAAAGGTCTACCATATGCAGATAGCTTACGGGGTTGCCATTTATGGGAAGAAGTCCCGCAAGGTTAGTCGCTCCCGTTGTTACCACCGCGCTGTCTGCGGCGAACAGTGCGCCGAAGTTGCAGGCAACGTAAGTGGAAATTCCGAAACTTATTAACATAAATACTCTTGCCGCCGCCGCGGGGTTTACAAGGTTTTTGCCCGTGCCGCCGAACAGCATTTTAACGATAGCTATTGCAAAAATTCCGCCGATTAAAACTTCGTAGAAAACTTCGTACCATTTGTCGGTGGTGGGAAGTATCAAGGCGAGAATAATACCCGTAACTATCGAGGTGTAGTCAAACTGCTTTACCCAGCGCACGCATACCGATTTTGCGTCCTTGCACTTTTTGTTAAAGCCCTTGTTGGCTATGAAAAAGTAAACGAATTCGGTCGCCACGCACGAGAATACGGACATAAGTATTATGAGAAGAGCCTGCCAGCCGAAGTACACGCAGCCTGCAATCACGCAGGGTAAGAGGGCGATAACCACGTCAAGCATAATGCTTTTTGTCGTGCGTTTGGATTTAACGTGAGGAGGGGTGGAAACTACTATCGAATTATCCATTATTTTTTAGCCTCCTTATTACGAAGGGCAGCCTTCGTTTTTCTTATTGCCTGAATTAAGGGACGTTTTGCGGGGCAGATATATTCGCACGCGCCGCACTCTATGCAGTAGGACACGTTGCCGTATTTCGCCGCCGACTCGAAGTCGCCGCCCGCCGAGTAGAACGCGGTGTTCATCGGCATTAGGTGCAT
>JAIDFD010000025.1 GCA_029054485.1 Clostridia bacterium
CTCGATAAAATCAAGACCCTCGGCTATAAATACTCGACAATCGGCGCTATAACCACTTCGGTTTTCGATATGCACATTCCCGATGCTAAAAAGGAAATCGTTGCCGAAACCGAAAAGAAAGTTATTCAGATTGAAAAGAAGTACCAGCGCGGACTTTTGCGCGAAGAAGAGCGTTACAACGCGGTAATCAGCGCGTGGGACGAAGCTACCGACCAGGTTACGGACGCACTCAAAAAATCGCTCGATAAGTTCAACCCCATCTGGATGATGGCGGACTCGGGCGCGCGCGGTTCAATCGACCAGATGAAACAGCTTTCGGGTATGCGCGGACTGATGGTTAACCCTCAGGGTAAAAAGATCGAAGTTCCCGTTAAATCGTGTTTCAGACAGGGACTTTCAGTTCTCGAATACTTCATTTCTTCGCACGGCGGTCGTAAAGGTCTTGCCGATACGGCGTTAAAGACGGCGGACTCGGGTTATCTTACCCGTAGACTTGTAGACGTTTCTCAGGACGTTATCGTCAGAGAAGAGGACTGTATGGCGGGTAGCAAAAAGCCCCGCGGTATGGTCGTTAAGGCGATTATCGGACCCAACGGCGAAGTTATCGAAGGTCTTGAAGACAGAATCCAGGGCAGATTTGTCGCAGAGGACGTAAAGGACAAAAACGGCAGAGTTATCATAGAGCAGAATCATTTTGTAACGGACGCGCTTGCAAAAGAGATTGTGAACGCGGGAATCGAACAGGTTTCAATCCGTTCGGTATTCAGCTGTAATTCACGTTACGGCGTATGCGCAAAGTGCTACGGTAAAAATATGGCTACCAATACTCCCGTACAGCCGGGCGAGGCAGTCGGCGTTATCGCGGCACAGTCAATCGGCGAACCCGGTACCCAGCTTACCATGCGTACCTTCCATACGGGCGGTATCGCGGCAACGGGCGACATTACGCAGGGTCTGCCCCGTGTAGAAGAGCTTTTCGAGGCGCGCAAGCCCAAGGGCTGTGCAACCCTTTGCGAAGTTTCGGGCGTAGTCACAGTCGATGACAAGGACAACTTAAAGCATATCGTTATCCGTGATGCGGTTACAAAGGAAGTTAAAAAGGAATACACCCTTCCGTTCAACGCGGAGCTTCACGTTAAAACGGGCGACGTTGTTCAGCCCGGCGACGTACTCAACACCGGTTCGGTTTATCCTCAGGATATTTTGAGAATTTCGGGCGTAAAGGGCGTACAGGACTATATTCTCGAACAGGTACAGTCCGTTTACCGTTCGCAGGGCGTTGACATCAACGACAAGCACGTTGAAATTATCGTCCGTCAGATGCTCAGAAAGGTAAGAATAGAGAGCGCAGGCTCAACCGAACTTCTCCCCGGTGAAACGGTGGATATGTTCACGGTAGAGGAAGAAAACCAAAAGGCAATCGAAAACGGCGGAACTCCCGCACTCCAAAAGCGCGTGCTTTTGGGTATAACCAAGGCGGCGTTGTCTACCGACTCGTTCCTGTCTGCGGCGTCCTTCCAGGAAACCGCAAGGGTACTCACAGACGCGGCTATCAAAAACAAGGTTGACCCTCTTTTAGGTCTTAAAGAGAACGTTATTATCGGTAAGCTCATTCCCGCGGGCACGGGCGTAAAGGAATACAAAAATATGTCCCCCGTACTGAATACTAACTTTAACAGCGTTGTCAATCCCGATGAAGAATAACAGATAAAATTTAAAGCGCCCCGCCTAACGGCGGGGTGCTGTTTCTTTATAAAAAAACTTGTAATTTGTTCGGCAGTATGGTAAAATAATGTTGCCAAATCTAAAAATTAATAGTTAAAAGAATGTTTTATTGCGGAAGTTTTTTATTTTTTCGCAATTTTAAAACCATACTTATATGTAGGCACAGCAGTACCTTAATTTAAAGTATGGTTTAGAAGGCGTTTCGCAGGAACATTCTTTAATTTTTAGGTTTGGCGACTGACAAAGGTACTAAGTGCGGGCAACCCTTGTCGGTTGCCCTTATTTTTTTATATGTCCGCAAAAAAGGAGATTTTTTATGAAGGTCAAAAAACTTTTTGCAGTGCTTGCCCTGTCCGCAATCGCGGCAGTCGGCGTTTGCTCGGCGGGCGCGTGTGCGGGTAACGAAGGCGACAGTGCCGACAACACGGTAAACACGGGCAACACAGACAACGGAACGGGAAACGAAAACGCGGTTATTATCAGGCTCAACAAAACCGAGCTTACCCTTGAAATCGGGGAAACGGCAACTTTAACGGCTGATATATCACCCGATCCTTCGTTAATCAAATCGTTAATCTTTTCGGCAAGTCCCGAGGGTATTGTCACGGTTGACAACAACGGCAACATAACAGCGGTTTCGCAAGGAACGGCAGTGGTTTCGGTAACGGCAGGCGGCACAACCGCAACCTGTACCGTAACGGTAAACGCGGTTTCGACCGTAGACGTTGCGGGTAAAAGTTTTGTGCTTGACGATATCGTTGTAGACGGTTGGTCGGACGCGTTGATAGAACAGACAAAACGACAAGTTGCAGGAACTACGTTTACTTTTTCCGATGACGGGTCCGTTTCGATTGTCTGGCGTTCTTTTGTCGAAACGGGAACGTATACTCAGGACGGTACAGACGTAACAATCCACATTACCGACGCCGTTTTAGGCGGAACGCCGCAGGATATCGGAGACGGGTTCACCGTAAACGTTACTTTGGACGGCGACAAGCTGCTTTCACCTGTTTTTAACGAAAAAGGGGAAAACATCGGTTATCAGATTTATGTAATTAACACCGAAGAATAAGGGGTAAAATAAGGCGGTTGCACAAGCTATGCGCAACCGCCTTAATAATTATATTTATCAACTGAGAAGTTTTGGTTTTTGCTTGACATCGGCTAAACTGCAGAGGGCATAAGCTAAAATAATTCCGCCAATGCACAAAATCGCGCCAGCCGCTATCTGTATGCTGTCAATAGCGGGAGCTTCGGGAAAATTTGTGCCGAAAGTTATAAACGGCGCGGGAATCGAGCCTATAATAAATCCGATAATCGCCCAGTATGTCGCG
>JAIDFD010000250.1 GCA_029054485.1 Clostridia bacterium
GCGACCACCGATATCTACACTTCTCGCCTCGGCGGCCGCGACAGTTGTGTATAAGAGACCGGCCTTGGTTATCCCGCTCATACCTTCGGCGAGATACTTCGCCGAAAGCGCGGGAACCGCGCCGCCGCCCGATACGCGGCAGCTTACGGGCATAACCGAAAGATCATCGAATTTTGCCGTCTTTGTTTTTATAGCGGGAAAGTTCACGCTCATACCCACCTCCTCGGAGGTATGTAACCGCCCGTTGTCACGCTCTTCCTCTGCACGCCCTCTATTTCCTGTCTGTACTTACTCTCCCAGATTTCCGCCGCCTGAATTTCTCCGTTGATAAGGCAGAACTCCGCCGCCGCGCCGCAGGCAAAGAGATACACGCCCACCGCGCAGTTAAATTCGCTCACGCCGTCTATGTCCTTGACCGCGGGCGCATAGTCGTACTGAACGACCGCCTTCGTTGCGTCCGCCTTGATAAATTCGGGATAGAGTTTGAAAGAAACCGCTTCGCCGTCCGAAAGAACGGAGTTTATCCTCACGGGCGTATGCTCCAAAAGCGTGTAGTAAAATTCGCCGCTGTAACTTATCACGGTCTGCTCCGCGCAGAGCGGAATGTAGCTCCGCGCCACCTCGTCCTCCACCGCGTTGAAGCAATGCACAAGCGTATTCACCGTGTCCTTTTCGCCGCCGTCCAGCTCGCCCCCTGCGGCAAGTTTTTCCGCCAGAGAATTGCGTCCGAGTATTTTAAGAGTGGTTACGATAATATCCTTAACTTTCATTCATACTCCTTTTGCCGCCCACCCGCCCGTGTTTAGTTATTCGCCGTCGGAAGGGTGTACGTTGTAAAGCATAGCCTGTCCGCAGGGTTTTCTGCAAATCAGCTCGGCATACTTTACAAGCGTTGCCGTATATGCGGCTTTGCCGGGGATTTGTTTGAGAATTTTTCCGTCCTCGTCCTCAAGCCACTCCCAGTCGCAAAGCTGGTACAGCGCAAAGTCATCGGTGTTCAAAAACAGAATTCTGTCATCGGGGCAATACTTGTCCGCGTAGACGGGAACGTCGTTCACGGTAACCGTGCCGTAGCCCGTGCGCGCGTCTATAGTGTTTACGACCCGTCTGTTAGCGTCCACCAACGAAGCAATCAGCTTGCGGGTTTTGTACGAACAGAGAATGAAGTTTATCTTGCTGTTGAAGCACTCTTCCATATGGTCGAGCACGTCGCTCAAAGCGGTTTCGGTCAGATTGTTTTTGCAATCCACTTTATAGGGTGCGAAATATCCGTCCTCGCTCTTGTCGTAACCGTAAACGGTATCGTTATCGAAAATCGCGGCAAGACCGGTAATTTCGCGGTCCTTAGAGCCGTGTATGTACATAGTACCGTTGTCGATTGCGGAAGTTGTGGGCGCGGAGAAAATTACCGTTGAGTTTTCCTTGTCGACCGCGCTTATCATAAGCGCCTTGCCCGATTCGGCAACAACACCCATCGCGTTTTCGCAGTCGACCACAAGTCCCACGAAGTAATCTTTCACCTCGTCGACCTGCGCTTCGGTAGTGGAAAGCTTTTTGATGATTTTGCAAAGCTTGCCCGAACCGTCGCCGAGAAGCATACGCTGGAAGCTCGTCTTTGCGGAAAGAACAAGCCCTTCCATTTCCGCGTTCAGAAGATTTACGAACGCGCCCGTGCTTTCCCTCGAAGCGCGGATAGCCTTATCGCTTATTTCGATTGTGCCGTAAAGGTTTTTAAGCGGCATAGAAATGGTCGCGTATCTGTTTTTGTAGGGAGTGGGCAAACTTTCCTCTTCTTCGCCTGATACGATTCCGCCCGCATATCCGCGGAGTACGGCGAGCTTAACGTCCTTGCCCGCAACGTTTGCCGAGTTTTTTTCTATCGCCGAAAAGAAGGGCGAAAGATTGTCGTTGAGCTGCGAAGATATGGCTTCGAGATAATAATCTTTTAACGCCGCGTCGGCGTTCTGTAATGTAATCAATATTAATTCTCCTTGTTATTTTTTAAGAAATTCCTGTGCAAGTCTGCCCGCTTCCTTTACGGATTTAGGCGATATGCGCGGGGCGGCAACCCCTCCGCCTCCGGCTATGAGCGGAACGCTCTTGGGCGAGGAAACGCTTTTGAGATAATCCGCGATAACCGCGTCCTTCACGCGCTCGCTCGAAAGCGCGGCGCTAATCAGTTGTTCCTCGTCCGTTTGAGAGGGCGCAACCTCTTCCCCGTCGGGAGTCGGTTTCGCCTTGTTCTCCTTCTCCAACTCGCTGAGCCGCTGACTGCGTCGGGTGAATTCGGCTTGCAGGTCGGAGTAAGCCTTCATAAGGGTCTGTACGTCCTTGAATTTTCCAAGTACCGCCGCGGCATTTTCCTTTTCCGCCTGCGCGGTGTCCGCCGTACCGTTTTCAGTTTGCGTAAGATTGTCCATATTCAGCCTCCTTTATTTTAGTCGGTATGTAAAAGCGCAAAGGTGCGCCTGCCCCTTTAAGTCCTGTCGGTTTCATTCTTTTCCTCCTCTTCGAGTTTTCGTCTGTGCATATCAATATGTGCGCATATTCTTTTTTCGGTTTCCGCGCTGAGATTTTCGGTTAAGAGAAACGCGGTGTGCTCGGTAATGTGAACGGTGTGGTCATCGTAATCCTTAACCTCGGCGTTTCCGCTCTTCAATTTCAGATTTTCCTCTCCCGCTCTCGCGCGGTTGAGCGCGCTCAGATCTCTTTCGCCCGCAAGACCTTTATAGCCCAGAAGTTCGAGTATTTTATTTTTCGCACCCGAAGTAAGCTTTCCGTTCTCATCGGCAAAAAGCCCCCTGTCAAGCATTTCGTATATGACGTTGCGCCTCTGCGCAGGGGTAAGATTTGCCTCGCTGTCCGCTTCCAGAACAACGTCGTCCGATGAGATGTCGCTGCCCTTGAAGTAGTATAAGTTAAGCACGTTGTTCTCTCCCGCAAATTTCAAAAGGCGCACGTCCGAAGCAAACTGGCGGTAAAGGCGCAATATGTGCTTGCCGATATTTTTTACCGCACGCTTTATCTGCTGGTAAGAGTTTTCAAGCTTTTCTTCGTCCTGCTCTATAATAAGCTGTAAGCCCGTGGCGGAAGTCACGCCAGCAAAGCTGTCCGCATTCTGGGTCAAATCTCCCGTGCCCGAAATTTTCGCAAACTCGTCCAAAAGATTTTGCTCTTCTTCCGCAAAGCCCTGCGGAAGGGTACCCAAGGTCAGCATTTCGGGCGGTTTTCCCCCTTGGCGGTAAACTATTATCTTACCGGGGGTCAGTCCGTCCTCGCAGAGTTCGTCCACGTCCACCGAGCCGTCCTCAACGGCAACCGTGCCCATTGAAATCCTGTTCAAAAACTCGTGCTTGCGGTTTTTGACCGCGTTGTACGCACGCTGTAAGGGAATCATTCTGTCAATCACGCTCGCGCCGAAAAAACTGCCCGCAAGCTGGATAGAAGTCTGTTTTATAAAGGGATAAACTCTTTCACCATTTTCGCCGTTTATGTAGGGAAGCGCGCCGTCGTACAAAAGCTTTCCGCCCGCAACGACCGTAAGCCTGCCGTCCGGTCTGTCCTCGGTGGGTTTTTCGTACCTCTCTATCACCAGCTCGTAGCCGTGGCGCACCGCTTTCAATTCGGGGGTGCCGCGCTTTGAGTGGCAAGCCGCCGAATAGGGCGCAAGCGAAAACTCGTTGATGTCCCTGCCCGCAAGCTGAACGCCGTAAGCGGCGTAAATATCCTGCACGGGCATTGCCTTTGCGTGTATTATCGCGGGCTGGGCGTCCAGTTTTTCTTCGGACAGCGAGTAAGGATAAATTTCAAAGGGCGAAACCGCCGCGATTTTTACGTCTCCCTGACGAAGCTTTTTGCCGTCCCCGCTCTCTCCGACCGCTTTGCCCGCAAAGCCGTCCCACATCACCTTATAAAAGGCTGTACCGCAGGTTTCCGACCAGACGGTCGCGTCCGAAATTATGCCGTCCAAATCCGCGTCCTCGCAGACGGCGGCAAGAATTGCGGAAGCAAGCGAAGCCGAGTGAATATCCGATTCCTCCTCCGAAGCCGCGCGCACCGTAAGTGAAGGACGGATTCTTCCAAGCTTGGAACAGCGTATATCCACAGTCGGCGCAATGTGGTTGAACACCCTGCGCGTCTGCCAGAAATACTGCTTGTCCTCTTCGAAAATCTCACCCGAAGAGTTTATATCGCAGTACTGGTTGCCGCACAGAAAATTCATATTGAGCTGCCAGCCGCGCTCTATCGCCCTCCTCTCTTCCTGCCTGCGCAAAAAGTCGTTTTGCACCTCTTCCGCAAGCAGCTCTTCCGCAGTTTTTTCAGTAAAGTTTTCAGCCAAAATTTTTATCCTCCAATAATTTTTTTAAATTTTGTTTTTCCTCTTCGAGCTGTTCATCGGTCATATCTCCCACGTTTCCGTCCTCCATTAAAAGCTTTACCGCCTTTATGTCGGGCGGAACGTCCCTTCTCGTCACCTTTTTCTTGACGAGCTTCAGCTCCCCGTCCTCGACCGTGAACTCTTCTACAACCTCGCTTGTGCCGAAGCCCACCGCGCATTTTTTAAGCGCGTTTTTTACCTCTTCTTCCATAACCTCTCCTAACTTTCAGCGTACCTTCTTCTGCTCCGTATCCGCCTGCGTTTGTCCGCGGCAATCGGCGAAATTTCGCCCGCTTTCTCTGCGGGACGGGGTCTTGTCATAACGTAATACCTCAGCTCGTCCATGCAGTGGTCGTCCCTTTTGACGGGAGTATCGCCGTCCGCCCAGCAATAGGTTTTGAATTCCTCTATCATATTCACGCAGGTTGAAAAGATATAAATATTCCCCTCGCCGTTGCCGCTTTTTAAAAAGCTTTTAACCCGCGCAATCCCTGAAAAAACGTCCTTATTCACGTTTGTATTGACAAGTATTCCGCGCTCGTAAAAAAGCTCCGAAACGCTCTTGGGCGAAGCGAGCGTTTTCTGGTTAGCCGCACTGTCTATAAGGGCGCAGACCCTGCCCTGCCTGTCTGTTTTCCAACCTATCTTTTCGCTCACCGACTTTATCGCCTGCGCGTGGAAATCTATGTCCTTTCCGCTTGCAAAATGCTCGGCAACAACGTAAATATTGCCGTCCCAGTCCACGCAGTACCAGTGCGCGGAGAGGGGATTATTAAGACCGGGGTCGATTGAAATGTTGTCCTGCCACTCGGGCGGAATTTCAAACGGCTCTATAACGTGGACGCTCTCATCGAACTCGGGATACACCAGCCCCGCCCCGTCCGTAAATTTTCCGAACTTTCTCGAGTCAAGCGCGGAACCGTCCAGCGCGTTTTCCAAAAGCTTCATCTCTTTTTTGGATAAATAGGGGTTATCTTCCCAGTTCATAAACTCGTGCCATATTTCGGGATTGCGCTTGCGGTTGAGATAAATTTCGTTATATATAAAGGTCTTACCTTTGAGCGGTGTCATAGTTCCGAAAATATCGCCCCGCCTGTCCATAACGCGCATAAGACATTCTTCGTAAATATCCCGCGGCGGCTCCTCGTCGAACCAAACAAAATCCAAAGACGACCCTTGGAATTTTTCCCGCCCCTGGTCACAGCTTTTAAAACCCAGCGTTGAAATTCCGCCGAATACGTTTTTGATTTTTATCTGGTCGATAACCCCGCCGGACGGACTGTCCCGCCTGCCCGAAAGCATTGTGATATCCACAATCCAGCTCTTGGGCAGGTATTTGAGAATTTTCGCCTGCGCGACGTCGCGCTGTACCTGCGTGGAAAGGGAAACCGCCCAGCCGAAGGTATCCTTCCTGTTTTTGCGGTAGGGGTGTATGCCCCGCAAAATCCAGATACACTCCACCGCGCCGCACTCGGTTTTCCCCGAGCGGTTGCCGCCGAACACCCAGCGGTTGCGCTTTTTGCACTTGTGGAATGCAATCTGCTTTTTGTGGCGCTTGGTTTTGTTATAACGCGAAAGCTCGCTGTTCTGCCTTTTTTTCAGCTCGCCCTCTATCTCGGCAAGCCGTTTTAAAATATCTTCCTTTAACATTAGACCCTTTCTGACAAAATAATTATGTTTTTTCAGTTTTCCGTGCTTTATACTTTTGGGATATGAAAGCCGCAAAGTTTGCTATATGTTGCCTTTTGGCGGTCATATGTTTTGCAATCGCCTCCCGCCCCGCCACAATAGTCGGGACGGGAGAATCTTCCGCGCGCTATGTGCGGGCGGACGCACGGAACGTATACTTTTGCGTTGATATGGACGACAGCAAAGCCCTGTTTGCAATTCCGTACACCTATTGCGCCGAACTTTTAGCTACGGTCGGCGACTGGTACTATGTAAAGTACGCCGAGGACGACGGCAAGTATCAGGCTCTGTACGGTTATTGCCGCAAAGAGGGTATGACCCCTATAAGCGAACCTCCAGAAAACGTCTATCTGAATATGTCCGTAACGGTCACATTCAAACAGGACTCAATCAACCCTTCCCTGCCCGCATTGAGCGAGCTTTCGGTCAGCGCGGCTTTTTACGGCACTTACTATTCGGGCGCGTCGGCATACTCCTACGTCTTGTACGACGGTAATTTCGGCTACGTCTACGGCGCGCACGATGATTACCCTTTAAACGAAATACCCGAACCCGAAAAGCCCGCCGAAGCCCCCTCTAAGGGTGCGAACGTAAAACTTATTCTTATAATCGTGCTTATCGCGGTAGCGGCGGTCGCGCTTCTCATATTGTATCTCACCGGCAAAAACGCAAAATTCAAACGCACATAAGACAGTAATATTTGCCGACCAGCTCCGCGCCCTTTGCAAAATCGCCCAAGCGGCGCGCCCTGCGCCCGAACTTAACCACCGCGCGGCGGATACGCTTTACGCCCTCCGCGCCAAGCCGCTTTATTCCGCAACGCATTTTTGCGTACTCTTCCAAAGAAGCCCTCTCTTCCTGCGACAGGGCGGGAATAATTCCGTCCAGATAATTCCACAGCTTATTCAGCTCGGTCTTTTCCTCTATAATGCGGCAAAGTCTGTCCGCATCGCAATAACAGCTTTTTTCATACGATGACAGGGCTATCTTCAATATTAAGTTTTCAAAAGTGCGCTCCAATCCTTCCGCACAGTAATAAAAGCGCAATATCCTCTTCATATTCAAACTTGTTACCTCTCTTAATTTAAACAGTTGTTCGGATATGTTCGTTTTTATTATAACCGCCAAATATGACACCAAACAGACAAATTAAAAATAAATTAACTTTTTTTTATAAAAAAATCCGTGCCTTTTTACAGTTTACATTAATAAATAAGTGTGGTATAATTACATCGTGAAACGTTTAGCATTTATTTCAACTGCATTTTTGCTTGCCGCCGCCTCCTTCGGCGGAATTTCGGCGAGCGCCGCGGCGGAAGATACAAGATATCCCGATAATAGCGACTTTGTCTTTAACCTATCTTTTTCGGAGCTCAAGGACTACGCCGTGGGCGAAAACGCTTTCGCTTTCATCGATGGCAACGAAATCAAGGTATACGAAATCGGAACTTTGGACGAGGATTCGGATGCGCCCGTTTACAAAAACGGAAACCTGACCGAGTACAAAGATTTTAGCGTTACATTGACCGCTATCGACTGCAAGGACGGCGTTTTCTATTACTCGGACGGCAACGGCACGGTGTACTCCCTCCCAGACGGCGAGATTTGCGAGAATATTACTGTCACCCCTGCGGAAGACGAAATATATTACAAGGGTTACACCTACACCATTCTTGAAGACCGTATCCAAATTTACAACGCAACGGCGGAAACAAATATAACCGACGTCGACGGCGTGTTTTCTTACCTTAAAAAATACGGCGAAAGCGTGTACGCGGTGAGCAACAACGCGCTGTACGAGTTCAACGGCTTTGAAAGCAAAATTCTTGAAATGCAGCACGTAGACTTTTCACCCGCGCTTTCCGTTTCGGTCGGCAACGCTTCGCAGACCTTAAAGGACTATACACTGACGTTCGTTACGGTTGATAGCGGCTCGTTCATGACCGAGGTCGACTTATCCGCTCCCCTGTACGGCTACTTCGATGCAGGCGAAACAAGCGCAGCCGAAGAAGATACCGCCGCCCTGCTTTTAGGCTACTCGGGCAATGCGGCAATAATTTCAATCGGTAACAAAAGCTATATAACCCTTAAAACCAACGTAACCGAAAGCGTGGACAACAGCGAATATTTCACCGAAGCAGAGTTTACCAAAGCACAGCTTTTAGGGGACGCTATCTACGCGTCGCCGTTCGTAATGGAATGTGTTTACGCTCTGTACCCCGCCACCGGCGCGATTGTAAGCGTTACGGGCAAACTTCACAACGATGTGCTTGAAGCCGACTTCTACGAAGTTGAATACAGCTACGAATATAACGGACAAACCCTGACGGTAAAGGGCTACGTCATAGACGGACTGCTTACGGGCGACAACGTGAACGACAACGCCGAGCCCGATGAACACCCCGATGAGGACTACACAGAAAAGAACAACGTCCGAACGGTGCTTATAGTCTTAATGGTCGTAATACTCGTCCTGATTGCGCTAAGCTACCTGACCTGGGTCGGCTTGTCCGATAAACGTTTAAAAGGCAAAAACAAAAAATCCGGTGAAGAGAAATAATTTAAAAGCCGCCGCGCTAAGTAAGCGCGGCGGCTTATTACTATGCTTAATTGCGTTTGGAAAAGGACTCTGAAAGACGGTAAAAATAATTATTAAATGGTTTGAAAATAAGTTGACAGTCAAAAATTGTTTTGATATAATTTTTTAGCATTGAGTTTTGTGCACATAGCTTAACGCTCGTGCGTTTGTCCAATGCAGACAATGCGGGTGTAGTTCAATGGTAGAACACTAGCCTTCCAAGCTGGTTGCGTGGGTCCGATTCCCATCAC
>JAIDFD010000251.1 GCA_029054485.1 Clostridia bacterium
GGAGCAAGCGCGCTTAAAAAATATCACCTTTCAGCTTATTTTCCGAAAGCTCCCGCAATTAAGAAAATACGGTTTCGTAACCCGTTACAAATTACGGCAAATGTTCGTTTGTTTTGGTGGTTTATAAGCGCAGGTATTTACGGCGTCCGAAACTCGGACGCCTATTTTTATTAAACTGCATATCTACTTCGCAATACTTCGATAAGTTTGCGTTTTGTTTTGGTTAGTACTATGCAGTTTAGGTTTTCAAATATTAATGGAGGAATTATGTACAAAAAGGTAGACACCTCGCTGAACTTTGTGGAGCGTGAAAAGGAAATTATCGATTTCTGGAAAAAGAACAAGGTTTTTGAAGAGAGTATTTCAAAAAACGAGGGTGGCGAAGAATTTTCGTTTTACGACGGTCCCCCCACGGCTAACGGCAAGCCGCATATCGGGCATATTTTAACCCGCGTTATGAAGGATATTATACCCCGCTACAAGACGATGAAGGGCAGCCACGTTTTAAGAAAAGCGGGCTGGGATACCCACGGACTTCCCGTCGAACTGGAAGTTGAAAAGTCTTTGGGGCTGGACGGCAAACAGCAGATAGAGGGATATGGCATAGAGCCGTTTATTAAAAAGTGCAAACAGTCTGTCTGGAAGTACAAGGGCGAGTGGGAAAAGATGTCCGACCGCGTTGGTTACTGGGTGGATATGGACAACCCTTACGTCACTTACGACGACAACTATATCGAGTCGGAGTGGTGGGCGTTAAAGCAGATGCACGAGAAGGGGCTTTTATACAAAGGTCACAAAATCGTGCCCTATTGCCCCAGATGCGGAACCGCGCTTTCCTCGCACGAGGTCGCGCAGGGCTATAAGCTCGTCAAGGAAAACTCGGCGGTTGCCCGCTTTAAAGTTAAGGGAAGTAAAAACCGCTATATCCTCGCGTGGACGACAACTCCCTGGACTTTGCCTTCAAACGTTGCGCTCTGTATGAACCCCGATGAGCCTTACGTTGAAATCGAGGCGGACGGCGCAAACTATATTTTAGCCGAAGCACTCGTTTCAAAATTTTTCGAAGAGTACAACTTGCTCGGTAAAAAGCTTGGTAAAGAATGGGAGGGGCTTGAATACGAGCCGCTGTTTGAAGAGACGGCAAAGGAAATTATTCGCATATCCCCCGCAAACGCGGCGGCAAAGGCTCATTACGTTGTCTGCGATAATTACGTCACTATGGGCGACGGCACGGGAGTTGTTCACATTGCTCCCGCTTTCGGCGAGGACGACTACAAGGTCGGAAAGCGTTACGGCTTGCCTGTTGTGCAACTGGTCGATGAAAGAGGGTGTTTCGACGAGAGGTTTGACAGCTTAAAGGGAGTATTCGCCAAAAAAGCCGACAAGAGCATTTTGGAAAGACTTGAAAAAGCGGGGCTTTTATTCAAGGTAATTCCCTTCGAACACGATTATCCCCACTGCTGGCGGTGCGATACGCCCCTTTTGTACTACGCTAAATCAAGCTGGTTTATAGAAGTTACAAAGGTCAAAAAAGATATTATCAAAGCCAACCGCTCGGTAAACTGGATGCCCGACACAATCAAAGAGGGCAGAATGGGCAACTTCCTTGAAAACGTTATCGACTGGGGACTTTCGCGCGACAGGTACTGGGGAACGCCCCTGCCCGTCTGGGTATGTCCCGATTGCGGCGCAATAGAAGTTATCGGAAGTAAAGCGGAGCTTAAAGAAAAGTGCGGGGTATCGGGCGAAATCGAACTGCACCGTCCCTATCTTGATAAGCTTACTTGCAAGTGCCCTAAGTGCGGCGGCAAAATGGCGCGCACGCCCGAAGTTATCGACTGCTGGTTTGACTCGGGTTCGATGCCCTTTGCGCAGTACCATTATCCGTTTGAAAACAAGGAAGTGTTTGAGGCGACTTTCCCCGCGGACTTTATATCCGAAGCGGTCGACCAGACCCGCGGCTGGTTCTATACCCTGCTTGTAATCAACACCATACTTTTCAAAAAAGCACCCTTCAAAAACTGTATAGTTTTGGGGCACGTCAATGATAAAAACGGAATAAAAATGTCCAAGCACAAGGGCAACGTGGTAGACCCGTGGACCGTCCTCGACAAGCAGGGCGCGGACGCGGTCAGGTGGTATTTTTACACCTCTTCCGCGCCGTGGCTTCCTTCGCGTTTTGCGGAAGAAACGGTGTCCGAAGCCCAGCGCAAATATATGGGCACCCTTTGGAATACCTACGCGTTCTTCACGCTGTACGCAGAGATCGACAAGTACGACCCGTCCAAATATTCTCTTGCAAAGTGCAAGCTGACCGTTATGGACAAGTGGATTTTGTCCAAGCTGAACACGCTTACAAATTTCGTGGACGAAAGTCTTAAAAATTACGAAATTTTCGAGAGTGCGCGCGCCTTGCAGGACTTTGCGGACGTTCTTTCAAACTGGTACGTTCGCCGCGGTCGCGACAGGTACTGGGGCAAGGAAATGACGGACGACAAAGCGGCGGCGTATACAACCTTGTACACGGTGCTTGTGACTCTTTCAAAGCTCACCGCGCCCTACACGCCCTTTATGGCGGAAATGATTTACCAAAACTTAGTCCCCGCGTTCTTCAAGGACGAGCCTAAGTCCGTACACCTCTGTGCTTTCCCCAAGGCGGACAAAAAGTATATCGACAAGACTTTGGAAGAGGGAATGGAAGAGGTTTTGGATATAGTTGTTCTCGGCAGAGCGGCAAGAAACGCGGGCAACTTAAAAAACCGCCAGCCTCTTGCGAAGATGATAGTCGTATCCACGAGGAATATCGACCTCTCGCCCGAAGAGCGTGCAATCGTTCTGGACGAGCTGAATATTAAAAGCTTTGACTTTGCGGACGACGCGGACAAATATATAACATACAAACTTAAACCCCAACTCAAAACGCTTGGTCCCAAGTACGGCAAAAAGCTGGGCGCGATTTCCGCGTTCCTTGCAAGCTGTAACGCAAAAGAAGTAGTGACCGCGGTCAAGGACGGCGGAACATATGAAATCGCGGATTTGGACGTAACGCTCACGCAGGAAGATTTGCAGATTTTCACTGAAAGCGCGGGCGGATTCGTTGCGGCGGAGGACAGAGGGATTACCGTTGCGCTTGACACCGCTTTGACCGAAGAGTTAATTCTGGAAGGGGTGGAAAGAGAGCTTGTTTCAAAAATCCAGAATATGCGAAAGGACGCGGGCTTTGAAGTGACCGACAGGATAGAGATTTACTTCAAGGCGGACGGCAGAGCGAAAAAGGTTTTGAAGTCGGGCGATTTCGCAGGCGACGTTCTCGCCGAAAAAATTGCGGAAGGCACGGCGGACGGCTACACCAAAGAGCAGAATATCAACGGCGAAACAGTCACGCTGACGTTAGTAAAAAAGTAAAATATCATTAAATTAACTGAACGCTCATAGATTTATTCTATGAGCGTTTACGATTTAAAAGCGGGCGAGAGCGCGAAAATTGTCAAAATAAGAATTTCTGGGAGCGGCGCGGAAAGACTTAATTCATTGGGATTTGAAGAGGGAAAAATCGTCACCGTGCTGGCTTTTTCACTTTTTAAAACGGGCGTGCTACTAGGTTGCGGCGCCGTAAGGGTGGGTGTGAGAAAGGAACTTGCCCGCCTTATAGAGGTGGAAAAGTGAAGTTGAAAATTTTAAGGCGCACGGCTGAAAAATCAAAGATGCGAGCGGTGCTTGCGGGCAACCCCAACGCGGGCAAAACCACCCTTTTCAACGCACTGACGAACAGCAATTTAAGGACGGGCAACTTCCACGGCGTGACCTGCTCTGCAAGCGAAAAGACGCACGGCGGAATAACTTACGTCGACGCGCCCGGACTTTACGCGCTTAATACCTATTCGATGGAAGAGGTCGCCGCCGCAGAAGAGATTAAAAAGGCGGATATCATAATCGACGTTGCCGACGCGCTTACTCTTGAAAACAGCCTTAATTTAACCAAAAAACTCATTTCATACGGCAAGCCCGTTGTTTTGTACGTCACCAAACTCAACCAGCTGAAACGTCGGGGCGGAAGTTTGGACGGCGAAAAACTTTCGCGCATGCTCGGAATTCCCGTTTTTACCTGCCCGCCCAAACAGTTTAAAAAGGCGGTGGAAGAGGGAATTAATTTTTCAGTCAAACGCGAAAATTTAAATTTCAAGGACTGCTACAAGGCGGGGCGGTCGTCCCTTAGCCGAGCGGATAAACTTTTTTACAACCGCTATTTCGCGCTCGCCTTTTTTCTCGTTGCGATTGCGGCGATGTTCTTTTTAGCCTTTCACCCGATAATGCCGGGCGCGCTTTTGAAGGACTTGGTAGAGCTTGCCGTGTGCGAAAAGCTGTCGGGCGCGATTACTTCAAAAATGCAGAGTGAGGCTTTGATTTCGCTCGTGTCCGAGGGGATTTTGGGCGGCGCGGGGAGCGTGCTTTCCTTTTTGCCCCAGCTAGCTATTTTGTATCTTTTTTTAACTCTTTTGGACGAGAGCGGCGTAACTTCCGCGCTGTCCTTTTGCGCGGACGGATTTTTTGCAAAGGTCAACCTCTCGGGGCGGGCGGCATTTTCGCTTATTTCGGGGTTCGGCTGTACCGCGGCGGCGATAATGACCACGCGGGGCTACTCTACAGAAAACGCGCAAAGGCGCACTATTGCAGTTTTGCCGTATATTCCCTGCGGCGCGAAACTGCCGGTATTTCTGACCTTTCTTGCGCCGATGTTTGAAAACCCCTTTCCCGCGGTGACTTGTTTTTATTTGGCTGGGCTGATACTTTCAATCGCTTTTTCCGCCTTTTTAAAGGGCAAAAAAGAGGATATGTTATCAGAGGTCACGCCCATAATTTTGCCGCAGTTTAAAGCCGTTGGCAAAAAGTTGTATTTTTATCTCAAATCGTTTATAATCAAGGTGTCGGGCGTAATTCTCGCGTTCTGCATAATAAGCTGGCTGCTATCGCACTTTTCTTTTACTTTTCAGTATGTTGAAACAGATGAAAGTATGCTCGCAGCAATTTCGCGCGCGCTCACATTTTTGTTCTATCCTATGGGGATTACCGACTGGCGGCTCGCGTATGCGGCGCTGTGCGGATTTATCGCCAAGGAAAACGTTGCGGCGACCGTCGGTATGCTTATGCCCGCGGGCACGGGGCTGACTCTCTCTTCATCGGTTGCGATGTGCGCGTTCATTCTTTTGAGTCCCGCGTGCGTATCCGCGTTTTCAGCTTCCTGCAAAGAGGCGGGGTTGAAATTCACCTTAAAATGCTTTGCCGTGCAAACGGTAATCGCCTTTTTGGGCGCCTATCTTATTCACCTTATTTTCGGACTATGAAAAAATTTACCACAGAAAAACAAATTAATTTAAAGGACTTCACCGACTGCGTCTACCCGCAGGGTTCCTTTTGCTTTGACCGGCTTTTGCGGGCAAAGGATATAAAAGTGAACGGCGTCCGCGTTTCCAAAAACCTTACTTTGTATGCGGGCGATGAGGTGGTCTATTACACCACGGAAAAACAGGAGAGCGCGCCAAGCCATACCGTGTTGTACGAGGACGAAAACGTGCTTATCGCGGACAAGCCCTCGGGTGTGAGCTTTGAGGGACTTTTGTACGAGCTTTCGGGGAAGGGAAACTATTTCGGCGTTCACCGACTGGACAGAAACACGCATGGGCTGATTGTCTTTGCGAAAAATAAAGATGCGGAAGAGGAGCTTTTGTCAGCGTTTGAAAAGAGACTGGTTGAAAAAACTTATATAGCCCTCTGCAAAAACTCGTTCAAAAACAAGAGCGCTAGCCTTACCGCATATCTATTAAAGGACGAAAGACGGAGCGAAGTGAAAGTCTTTTCCGCGCCGGTCAAAGGTGGGGTTACGATAAAGACCGACTACTTAGTTTTGCAAGAGCGGGGCGATGTTGCGCTCGTGAAAATTATTCTTCACACGGGCAGAACCCACCAGATACGCGCGCATACGGCGTTTATCGGCTGTCCCGTTTTGGGCGACACCAAATACGGCGACAAGGCGTTGAACGAGAAGTACGGCGCAAAGCGGCAACGGCTTGTTGCAAAGTACCTTAAATTTAACTTATGCGGCAAGTTGTCCTATCTAAATTCAACTACGTTTGAAAGCGGTTACACGCTTTGATTTTGAGCGGCGCGCACCCTGAAAGAGGAGGGGGCGCGGGCGGGGGTTTGTAAATTTTATAAAATTTTTTAAAAAAAAAAAAAAAAAAAAAAAATTTAGATGACTGGTCATTGTTAAACCCGTCAGTTGTGTAG
>JAIDFD010000252.1 GCA_029054485.1 Clostridia bacterium
TTTTGGGCGCCTGTTTTTTTGTTTTTAAATCAAAAAAAATTTTTATATAAATTAAATTCATCTATAATATATTATAAAATTTTTTGCAAAAATTTGGGCCCCCCCCCTATTTGGGCGGGGGCGGCTACGCTAGATTTAAGTTATGCAGGGTAAGCGGAGACTTCGTTTGATTGGATACATAAAAATATAAATAATTTTTCCGCTTGACCTTGCCTGCAAAAAATTGTATAATTTTTTTAATTATGATAAAAGATATTCAGGATAAAATAATAAGGCTGAAAAAAGAGCGTGACGTGTGTATTCTCGCGCACAGCTATATGTCCGAAGAGATTTGCGAAATCGCCGACTTCACGGGCGACAGCTACGCCCTTTCGGTAAAGGCTAAAACCGCGCCGCAGTCTACGGTTATAATGTGCGGGGTTCGTTTTATGGCGGAAACGGTTAAAATGCTTTCGCCGCAGAAAAAGGTGTATCTCGCCAATCCCGCGGCGGGCTGTCCTATGGCTGAACAGTTTGACAGAGAAGTTATTGCGGAAGTCAAAAAAATGTATCCCGACTACGCCGTGGTCGCGTACGTCAATACAACCGCCGAACTCAAAACTATAGCGGACGTCTGCGTAACTTCATCGAGCGCGGTTAAAATCTGCCGTGCCATTCCCGAAAAAAATATTCTGTTTATTCCCGATATAAATTTAGGTACTTACGTTAAAAACCAAGTACCCGAAAAAAATTTCAAGCTGTTATCGGGCGGCTGTCCTACCCACGCAAAAATAGAAAAGAGCGACGTTCTTTCGGCGAAAAAGGCGCACCCTAACGCGCTGTTTCTTGTCCACCCCGAGTGCCGCCCCGAAGTGGTCGCGCTTGCGGACTACGTAGGCTCTACTACGGGAATAATGGACTACGCCGAAAAATCCGCGGCAAAAGAGTTCATTATCGGCACTGAAAATTCAATCGTTCAGCACCTGCAATTCCGTTGCGCGGGCAAAAAGTTTTATCCGCTGTCAAAGGACCTCGTCTGCCACAATATGAAAATTACTACCCTTGCCGACGTTTTAAACTGTCTTGAAGAGGGCGGGGAGGAAATCGTCTTAGACGAGGAACTGCGTCAACAAGCTGTGAAATGTATCAATAAGATGATTATTTATGGTGGCTAGTATATGTTTATAACAACCAAAGGGCGTAACGCCTTAAAAGTTATGATAGATTTGGCTCGGCACGAGGGCGAGGGGTTTATATCTTTAAGCGATGTTGCCGAAAGGCAGAACGAGTCTGTCAAATATCTCGAGGCATCGGCAAAACAGCTTTCGTCCGCGGGGCTGGTGGTCAGCGCGCGCGGCAAGAGCGGCGGCTATAAACTTGCCAAAAAAGCAGAGGAGTACACCGTTGCGGAAATTCTCATTTCGGGCGAAGGCTCGCTTGCGCCCGTGTCCTGTCTTGAAAGCGGCGGCTGTGAAAATGCGGGCACTTGTATGACTTTGCCCCTTTTTAAAGAACTGGACGAAGTTATTATGAATTTTTTAACTTCTAAAACCCTGAAAGATTTATTGAAATAAATTTGTAAAATTATGTAATTCCTATTGACAAGATAGGAATTTAAAATTATAATAAATTCATACTATTTGAATAGGATTTAAAATGAAAACAATTTACGTTGACAATGCGGCAACGACCGCGATGAGCGACAGCGCGATCAAAGCGATGACGCCCTATCTCAAAGAGGTTTACGGCAACCCTTCGTCCCTGCACACCGTGGGACAGGTCGCCAAGGAGGCGTTGGAAAACGCCCGCGCGAGGATAGCAAAGTGTCTGAACTGCGAGCCGCGCGAAATTTACTTCACTTCGGGCGGAAGCGAGGCGGACAACCAGTCTATACGCTCGGCGGCGGTAAACGGCGCGCGCAAGAGCAAAAAGCATATTATATCCACCGCGTTCGAACACCACGCTGTTTTGCACACTCTGAAAAAACTTGAAAAAGAGGGCTTTGAAGTAACCTATCTCGACGTTCACTCAAACGGTATAGTCACCGCAAAGCAGGTGGAAGAGGTTATCAGTCCCGATACCGCGCTGGTAACTATTATGTACGCGAACAACGAGGTCGGCACAATCCAGCCCATACGCGAAATCGGCGAGGTCTGCAAAAAGCACGGCGTTGTGTTCCATACCGATGCGGTGCAGGCGGTGGGGCATATCCCCGTGGACGTTAAGGCGGACAATATCGATATGCTCGCGCTTTCCGCGCATAAATTCCACGGTCCTAAGGGCGTTGGCGTGCTGTACTGCAAGAGGGGAATACCCTTAAACACATTTATCGAAGGCGGCGCGCAGGAACGCGGGCGCAGAGCTGGTACTGAAAATATCGGCGGTATCGTTTCAATGGCGCAGGCTCTTTGCGACGCGTGCGAAAATATGACCGCCAATGCGAAAAAACAAATAAAGCTCAGAGACGCGCTCATTGACGGGCTTTTAAAAATTCCCCATTCCAAACTCAACGGCGACGGGAAGAACAGACTGCCCAACAACGTGAATATAAGTTTCGAGGGCATAGAGGGCGAGGGGCTTTTGCTCCACCTCGATGCGCGGGGAATCTGCGCGTCCAGCGGTTCGGCCTGCACCTCGGGTTCATTGGATCCCTCGCACGTTCTGCTGTCTTTGGGACTTCCGCACGAGGTCGCGCACGGCTCGCTGAGGCTCAGCCTTTCGGAATACAACACCGAAGAGGACGTAAAAGCAATTCTGAAAGCGGTGCCCGAAGTGGTTGCGTATTTAAGAAATATGTCACCCGTGTGGGAAGATCTGGAAACGGGCAAAAAACAACACTTAATATAAAATCGTGAAATAAAAAAGGAGTTTATTATGGCATTATACAGTGAAAAGGTTATGGACCACTTCACCAATCCGCGCAACGTCGGCAAAATCGAGGACGCGGACGGCGTGGGCGAGGTAGGCAACGCCAAGTGCGGCGACATAATGAAAATTTATCTTAAAATAGAAAACGATATTATCGTAGACGTAAAGTTCAACACTTTCGGCTGCGGCAGCGCGATAGCTTCGTCGTCTATGGCTACCGAGCTTATAAAGGGCAAGCCCCTTTCTGAAGCTCTTGAACTCACCAACAAGGCGGTTGCCGAAGCGTTGGACGGTCTGCCCGCGCACAAAATGCACTGTTCGGTTCTCGCGGAAGAGGCTATAAGGTCGGCGATTAAGGACTATTACGACAAAAACGGAATAGCCTACAACAAAGCCGATTTCCCCGACCCGCACGATGAAGAAGACGAACACTTCACCGAAGAGGACTAAGATGCCGAAAGAGCTGACCCCTCTTCAAAAAATCGAGAGGTCTATAATTACTAAATTCAGAAAACCTATATGGTCGCGCTTTTTAGAGGCGGTGCGCAAATACTCGCTTATAGAAGAGGGCGACAATATCGCTGTATGCGTTTCGGGCGGCAAGGACAGCTTTCTTTTGGCAAAGCTCGTGCAGGAGCTTATGCGCCACAGCGAAATTCCCTTTACGGCGCAGTTTATCTGTATGAACCCCGGCTATAACAAGGAAAACGCCGAGCGGATTGCGGAAAACGCGCGCCTTCTGGATATTCCGTTAAAGACCTTCGAGTCCGACATTTTCGAGGTAACGGACGAGATAGGCGGAAATTCGCCCTGCTATCTCTGCGCGAGAATGAGGCGCGGATTTTTGTATGCACGCGCAAAGGAGCTGTGTTGCAATAAAATCGCCTTAGGACATCACAAGAGCGACGTTATAGAAACTACGCTTATGAGTATGCTCTACGGCGGACAGATTCAGGGAATGGTGCCAAAACTCAAAAGCAAAAATTTTGGCGGCGTTCAGCTTATACGCCCTATGTACTGTATTTTGGGGGACGATATCGTTCACTGGCAACAGTACAATAATTTGAAATTTATTGCATGCGCCTGCAAAAAAACGGCGGGACTTGACGAGGGAATGCAGGGCTACTCGGCGCGGCAGGAAGTGAAAAAACTGATTAAAAATTTCAGAGAAATCAACCCCGATGTTGACAGCAGTGTTTTTAAGAGCATACACAACGTACAGCTTGATACGCTTGTCGGATACAAAAAGGGTGACGAGTATTATTTTTTAGATAAATTCAATACTGAAAACTGATTTTAAAAGCCGTTCGCGCATAGGAAAAGCAGACGGCTTTTTTATTTAAATTATTGACAAAACGAACAAATAATGATACAATTTAACACGGCAAGGCGGCAGAGCTTTGCGATATAAATAAGGAGAGAAAAATGAAGAATAAAAAAATTGTTTCATTTGTTTTAGCGGCGGCTATGGCTACAACCGTAGGACTTGCCGCAGGCTGTAACCCCGGCAGTCATGGCGGCGGTGACGATACCACTGAAAAACTTGCCGCGCCCGTTGTAACTCTTTCGGGCAACGTAATAAGCTGGAACGCGGTAGACCACGCGGACGCTTACAACGTTTACGAGGGAACTAGCGTTGTATCCGAAGCGCAGACCTCTTGCAGTTACACGATTAATAAGACGGTAGAAGGGGCTTACGAGTATACGGTTGTCGCAACCAGCTCGGATGAAAATTACACCGACAGTGACAAGTCGAACGTAGTAACGTACAACTATTCGGCAACCGACACTTCAACAAAGTTTACGGGTAAAATTTATGTTGTAGGCGACTCAACGGTTTGCTCGTTCAAGGACGACTATTATCTTCCCCGTTACGGTTACGGCACACAGCTTTACAACTATATCAACTGCGATGAGAGCCAGATAGTAAATATCGCGGCTTCCGGCAGAAGCTCGTATAGCTATATGGTTGATAACAAATCTGATTATGACAGTTTTGTAAGTAATATTTCCGCCGGCGACTACCTTATTATAGGCTTCGGACATAACGATGAAAAGCGCGAAGTTAAAAGATACGCCGACCCTACGCTGAGTTCAAGCGATACTTCCACTATGATAGGAAGCTATAACACCGAGCGCGCGGTTTCATTCAAATATATACTTAAGCATTATTATATAGACGCGGCAATAGCCAAAGGCGCAACGCCAATTCTTTGTACGCCTATTACAAGGCTGTATACCGATGATAAAAAATCCAGCTATGACACGGGTCATACGACCACTACGCAGTCTGCAACCGATACCACAGTAACGCCTAACGTTACTACTAACTGGAACGGCGGCGACTATGCGCAGGCAATAAGAGATTTGGCAGAGGAGCAGGGTTTGCTCTGTATAGACCTCAACGCTACGACTGTTGCGGATTACAAAGCTTTGGGCTATGACGAAGCTTCTAAATATCACGCGGCAACCGGTGCAAAATGGGCTGATGCAGATAAGACTATAATGGAAGCTTCGGGATTGGACGCAACCCACACCAATCTCTACGGCGCGAAAGTTAACGCTTACAATATTGCAAGCGCAGTAAAAGCTTCAAGCCTTCCGCTCAGCGCAAATGTAAGAACGAACATTAAAAAACCCACATACGAAGAAAATGCAACGGCAATAATCAACTCTTCATATACAATTCCCGATAAAGAACCGTTCAACCCCGCAACGGACGCGGCTAAACTTGAGCATTGGGGAGTTACGGGAACTACAACGGACGATACGACCGGAACGGAATATAAATGGTACGGAACTTCGTTCGGCGCGTCCAGCGACACTACCAACTTTACAATAACACAAGGTACGGACGGCGAAGACGGACTTACGTTTACGCTTAAAGCGGCGGCATCGTCCGGTAAAATCGAAAGCGGCGGCGATAGCCTTGTAGCGGTATTTATTCAGGTGCCTTTTGCAACGGCGTTTACCGTTACTGCAAAAGCAGAAGTTAAAACATTCGGCGGCAATCAGTCGGGATTCGGCTTAATGGTGCGCGATGATATGTACCTCGATGAAAAGACGGCAGTAAGCAGTAACTACGTTACGGCGGGCGGTTACGGTACTTCTACCGGCGTGCCTATGGGCTTTGCAAGAAACAACGGTTCTCTTGTAGTGGGAACCAGAGTAAACGTAGCTGCGGGCGATATGTTTGACCTTTCATTGGCAAGGTTAAGTCAATCCATTACCGCAAATACGGGAAGTTACAACTATTCTGCGGAAAGCGACTTCGACCTTGCGGTGTCGGACAGCGATTACGTTTACGTCTGCCTTTGGGTAACGAGAGGATCGGAAGTTACGTTCAGCAACATAACCTTTGCTTCAACCGATTGGGTACAGGCATAAATATAACAAAACTTCAACAAGGGGCGCGGATTTTATCCGCGCCCCTTAAAAGTGCGCCGAATATTAAAAACAGTTGAAAAGCCGCGGCTTTTATGATAAAATACCTATACTATGAAAATAACCGAAATTCTCAAAAGCAAAAAGCTTGCGCTGTCTTTCGAGGTGTTTCCCCCGAAAACCAAGCTCAATTACGAAAGCGTGTTACAGGCGGTTAAAGGCATTGCCCAAACCTCGCCCGACTTTATAAGCGTAACTTACGGCGCGGGCGGCGGTACGAGCGATTATACCGTAGCCGTTGCGCGCGAAATTAAAAATATGGGCATAACCCCGCTTGCACACCTTTCCTGCATTTGCCACGGAAAGGCGGACGTTAAAAATAAACTTTTTGAGCTGAAAGAACTCGGCATTGAAAATATTTTGGCTCTGCGCGGCGATATTCCGCAGGGCTTTAAGGGCAATCTTGACTATAAATACGCGAGCCAGCTCGTTGAAGATATAAAAAAATTCGGCGGATTTTGCATAGGCGGCGCGTGTTATCCCGAGGGTCACCCCGAGAGCGAAACCCTTTATTCTGATATAGACCACCTCAAAACAAAGGTTGACGCAGGATGCGACTTTTTAACAACGCAGATGTTTTTCGACAACGACATTTATTACAGCTTTTTGTGCAAGGCGCAGTCCTGCGGAATAAATATTCCTATAATCCCCGGAATTATGCCCGTCACAGCGCAGGCGCAGGTAAAGAGGATTATCGATATGTCGGGCAGTTGTCTGCCCGTGAGATTCAGGCGCATAGTGGACAGGTTCGGCGAAAACCCCGCTGCTATGAAACAGGCGGGAATTGCTTACGCGACCGAGCAGATTATCGACCTGTACGCGAACGGCATAAACGCCGTACACGTTTACTCTATGAACAAGCCCGACGTCGCGCAGGCGATAAGGGCAAACCTTTCGGATATTTTATGATTAATTTTTTCAGCGGCGCGGGCAGGCTTGACAGAAAGGAAACTTTGCGCTATCTCGGCTATTACGGCGTCAAAGAGGAAGCCGCGGTAAGCGGCGTTTTAGACGAGTGCGAAAAACTGATTTTGCCCGCACTTCGCCCCGCGGCGTGCTACGCAGTATTTGATATATCGCGTGGGGACGGCGTTATCGATTTGGGCTTTGCGCGGACTGAAAGCAAAGCTCTTTTCAAAAATCTCGAGGGCTGTAATAAAATCGCGCTGTTTGCGGCAACCATTGGTGCGGAAGTTGACAGGCTGATAATAAAGTACGAAAAACTTTCCCCCGCGCGCGCGGCGGTTTTGCAGGCTATGGGCGCGGCGGCGGCAGAATGCTGGTGCGACGACGTAAACGCACAAATCACGAAAGAGTTTGGCGAAACAAAACCCCGCTTTTCCTGCGGTTACGGCGATTTGCCGATAGAACTTCAAAAAGATATTTTCGTTGCACTCAACGCGACTAAAAATTTAGGCATAACACTTTCGGAAAACTGCTTTATGACGCCGACCAAATCGGTTACGGCTATCGTAGGTATAAAATGACTATAACTGAAAAACTGAAAAACTCTATACTCGTATTCGACGGGGCTATGGGCACACAGCTTCAAAGCGCGGGACTTCCCGTTGGCACCCAGCCCGAGGAATGGAACCTGACAAACCCCGAAGCCGTGAGAGGCGTGCATAAAAGCTATCTCGACGCGGGCGCGGACGTAATTCTTACAAACACATTCGGCGCAAACCCGTTCAAATTCGGCGACAGAACGTCCGAGGTGGTGCGCGCGGCGGTGTCGCTTGCAAGACAGTCCGTTTACGGCAGGGCGGAAAAATATGTAGCCCTTGATTTGGGACCAACGGGCAAACTTTTAAAGCCGCTGGGCGGGCTTGACTTCGAGCAGGCTGTAGAGTGCTATAAGCAGGTTGTGCGCGCGGCGCAGGGCGTTGACCTTGTGTTCATTGAAACGATGAACGATATTTA
>JAIDFD010000253.1 GCA_029054485.1 Clostridia bacterium
GGAAAATACGTGCAGCTTGCCCGATAAAAGGTCGGTGGCTACGCACTTGAAGGGAATAGGGAAATTTTCGATATTGGCAACTTTGAGATTTTCGGCGAGCAGGTCGTAGATTTTTTTACTTCTCAAAAGCGCCATTTTGACAAGAGCGCCGGGGGAAAAATCGAACAAATCGAAAAACCTGAGGCTTAAAAAAGTGTCGCGGATTTCCTTTGCCGAAAGCCCGCTTGCATAGCAACCGCCCACAACCGAGCCCATAGAACAGCCTGTAATATAATCGGGTTTTATGCCCGCTTCATCCAATGCAGCCAAAAAGCCCGCGTGAACGATACCGCGCGCGCCGCCGCTGCCGAGTGCAAGTCCCAAAGTTTTACTCATATTGACAACTCCTTTGAAATAATTTTATAGTGAATGAAAATTTTTAAAATTATAGGCTGGACAATCCTTAGCTGCGCCCTTGTGTTTATGGCGGGCGCGTTTACCGTCTATCCCGAAAGGTATATAACCTGTTGCTTTAAAGGGTTTGCGCTCTGGGCGGAATGCGTTGCGCCCTCGCTTTTTCCCTTTATGGTGATTACGCTGATTTTTATCAAAACGGGCATTGCCGAAAAAGCCGCGTTGCCGCTAAAAAAAGTTACGGGATTTTTCGGGCTTCCGCCCGCCGCCGCGGTATGTTTTGTAATGAGTATCTTTTCGGGCTATCCCGCGGGTTCGCGCGCGGTTGCCGAGTTTTACGACGGCGGCTGCGTGACCGAAAAGGATTGCAAAAAGCTTTCCGCGCTCTGCTCGACCAGCGGACCGCTGTTCATTATAGGAAGTATCGGCGTAAAAATGCTGAACGACAAATCCGCAGGATGGAAAATCCTTTTGGCACACGTTGTTTCAGTACTGGTTATTGCACTTATTTTATGCCTTATTTCACGAAAGGGGGAAAAACGTGAATACCGCCGCGCCGCAAGGGATAAAAATCTTTTGTACAACGCGTTTTACGGCTCGGTGATTTCGGTCTGCGTTGCGGGCGGTTTTATCGCGTTTTTCTGCGTTGCGGGGCAGATTGCGCACGACTTCAATATCTTACTGCCGCTTGAAAAACTGCTTGGATTGTTTTTGGACGAAAAGACCGCGTCCGCCGTCTGCCTCGGGCTTATCGAAGCCACTTCGGGCTGCCGCGCACTTTCCGAAAGCGGCGCAAAGCTTACGCTACCCTTTGCGGGATTTTTAATCACTTTCGGCGGGCTTTCAATTCTTTTACAGCAACTCAGCTATCTTATAAAGACAAAAGTCAACCCCTTTAAATTTACCGCAGTGAAATTCATTCAGGGGCTTGGGTGTTTTGCAATACTTCTTTTGTTTCAGTAACAGCCTAAAATCTTGAATGATTTTGAAAGGCTTTCTATCTCTTTCAGCGCGGATTTGATTTTTCCGGTGGAATAGTCGCCCTCTATCTCTATGAAAAACGCGTACTCATCGGGCAGGTTTTTTACGGGGCGGGATTCGATTTTTGTCATATTTACGCCGTGTCTTTGAATGGGCTGTAAAACGGTTAACAGCGCGCCCGACACGTTTTTGCATGTGAGCGAAAAATAGACTTTTTCGGACTTTGCGCCGCTATCCACTCCGCCGCGCCTGACTAAAAGAAAGTGGGTAAAATTGTTCGGCTCGTCGGAAATGTTTTTATCCGAAAGCTCTACCCCTTCCTTTATTAAATGCGAGCCGACTATGCACGCATCGCCCTCGCCCTTCAACATTTCAAGGCTTGCCGCGGTGGACTGGGTTGCAATGAGCTTTGCCGCGGGGAAGTTTTTAAGCAGATACTTTGCGCACTGTTCGAGCGCCTGCGCATGGGAATAGACGCGCTTTACGTTTTCAAGTCCGCAACCCTTTAAGGTTGCAAGCCTGTGGTCTATCGCAACTGCAATATGCTCCACCGCGCAGACTTGGCGGCTGTTCAGTAAATCCATATTCTGCGCAACTCCGCCGTTTAAGCTGTTTTCGATAGGCAAAACGATTTCATCGACCGCTCCCTCTTCCAGCGCCTGCATTGCAAGCGGAAAGCTTTGGTATGCTTTCAATCCGCCTTGGGGGCGCAATTTTTTTGCGGCGAGGTAGGAGTAACTCCCCACGGGTCCGAGATAGCCGACCATAACTAAACCTTCTCCGCGATGTCTAAAATAAGCCGCTCGGTGTCGCACCAACCGAGGCAGGGGTCGGTTATCGATTTTCCGTAAACCTTGTCCTCGGACTGGTTACCCTCTTCGATAAAGCTTTCAATCATAAAGCCTTTGACGTATTTTTTGAAATCGTTGTCGTACAGTCTGTTCTGCATAACCTCTTCGCAAATGCGGATTTGCTGTTTGAATTTTTTACTGCTGTTGGAGTGGTTTGCATCGATTATTATCGCGGGATTTTTAAGCCCCGATTTTGCGTAGCCCTCGATGACCTGCATAACCGTTTCGTAGTGGAAGTTGGGAATATCGTTGCCGTAGCCGTCCACCGCGCCGCGGAGTATCGCGTGAGCCAAGGGGTTGCCGTCTGTGGCAACCTGCCAGCCGTTAAGCTTGAACACCTGCGCCGACTGCGCCGCGTAAATGGAATTGAGCATAACCATAACCGAGCCGCTCATCGGATTTTTTACGCCCACAGGGACGTCTATTCCGCTTGCAACGAGGCGGTGAAGCTGGTTTTCACTGCTCCGCGCGCCCACTGCTATATACGACAAAAGGTCGTCGACGTAATGGATATTTGCAGGGTACAGCATTTCGTCAGCGGCGGAAAGTCCGCTTGCCTCTATTGCCTTTATATTCAGTTCGCGGATAGCGAAAATGCCCTTTAAAATATCTTCCGACTTCGTGGGATCGGGCTGTGAAAACATACCCTTGTAACCCACTCCGCGGGTGCGGGGTTTGTTGGTGTAAATTCTGGGTACTAGTACGAGCTTGTCCTTTACGCGCTCGTTCAACTTTCCAAGCCTTTCAACGTAGTCCAAAACGGGCGCCTGCTCGTGTGCCGAACAAGGTCCCACTATCATAACAAGTTTACTGCTCTTGCCCGCAATCGCGTCAGAAACCTCTTTGTCGCGTTCTGCCTTGATTTTTTTAAGGCTTTCGGGCAGGGGCATTTGCTTGACCAACACTTCGGGGTCGGGAATTTTTATCTGTTTTTTAAACATTTTTTCTCTCCAACAGAGTTTTGAAATCTTCCAGTATTTCTTTTGGAATATAGTCCGAAAAATCTTTTTTGAATTTGATACAGTTTTTAACGAGCGAGGAACTCACTTCGAGGTTTTCCCTGTCCGCGGGCAGGTAAACCGTAACGAGGTCGCTCTTGAATTTTTGTGTTGCAAGTCTGTCGCGGTTTTCGTAGTCCAGATCGATTCCGTCCCGTATTCCGCGGACGTAAAAGGGAGTGTTTTCGCTGTTAAGCAAATCCGCCGCCGCGCCCTGATAGGTAATAACTTTTACACGCCCGTCGTTTTCGTAAAGTTTTTTCAAAAGGGCGGCGCGCTCTTCACTTTCAAGTAGGCAGACCTTTTTGGGGTTGACCATAACGGCAACTGTAACTTTATCGAAAATTTTAAGACAGTCGTCTATTATTTTTTTATGCCCCGTTGTGGGCGGGTCAAAACTGCCCGCAAACACGCACTTTTTCATCAGTAGCCCTCTACGGTAAAAAAGGAAAGATAGGTCTTTCCGTACTTGCGCTCATCGAACATTTCAAGTCCTTGGATTTCACCCTCGAAAGCGCGGTCGCGCTCGTAGATTGCAATACCGCCGAATTTGAGCTTGTCGCCGTGTGAAATTATTTTCAGAGCCTCTATCCCAGCGTTAGACGCGTAGGGCGGGTCGATAAAAATTATATCGAACTCCTCTATCATGTGGAGACAGCGTTTGAAGTCGTAAGCCGTTACGGTATACTTATCTTTACCGCTCAGCTTTGCCGCGTTCTTTTTGAAAACCGCGATACTCTCTTTGGAAACATCATTGAAGTGTACCGACTTAGCCCCGCGCGAAAGGCACTCTATGCCGAGGTTGCCGCTTCCGCAAAACAGGTCTAAAACGCGCGCGTCTGCAATTTCGGAAGATAATATATTAAAAAGGCTTTCCTTTACTCTGTCTGCGGTAGGCCGTATTTCCGCGCCCTTGAACTGCGCAAGCGTCATGCCCC